>JAGCZK010000195.1 GCA_017960065.1 Paludibacteraceae bacterium | reverse complement strand
TGCCGCGCTTGTTGTCTTGGTAGAGCTGGCTCAGGCAGACCGCCATCTTGCCGCTGCCCGGTCCGGGAGCGGTGACGACCACCAGCGGGCGCGAGGTCTCCACATAGTCGTTTTTGCCGAACCCTTCGTCCGAATCGATGAGCGACACGTTGTGGGGGTAGCCTTCGATGGTGTAGTGGTAGTACGACTTGATGTTGAGGCGCTGCAAACGGTTGCGGAAGGCTTTGGCGCTCTCCTGGCCGTTGAAATGGGTGATGACCACCGAGCCGACCTTCAGCCCGCGGCTCTCAAATTCGTCGCGCAAGCGCAGCACGTCGTTGTCGTAGGTGATGCCCAAGTCGCCCCGCACCTTGCTCTTTTCGATATCGACCGCACTGATGACAATCACAATTTCGGCGTAGTCGGCCAGTTGCATAAGCATGCGCAGTTTGCTGTCGGGCTGGAAGCCGGGCAACACACGGCTGGCGTGGAAATCGTCGAACAGTTTGCCGCCAAACTCGAGGTAGAGCTTGTTGCCAAAGTGGTTGATACGTTCTTTGATGTGCTCAGACTGGATGCGAATGTACTGGTCGTTGTCGAAACCGATTTTCATAAGGTGCGGGATTAGGCGTGATTATTTGATGAGACTGGCTTTGAGTCCTTTGATGACAGCGTTGCTGAAGCCGTTGGCTTCCATTTCGTTGAGGCCGCGGATGGTGGTGCCGCCCGGGGTGGTCACCTTGTCGATTTCCATTTCGGGATGCGAGTCGTTGGTTTCGAGCAGATCCACGGCACCCCGCAGGGTTTGGGCCACCACTTGCTTGGCCGTTTCGGGATAAAGTCCCATTTCAACGGCCCCCTCGACGGCTGCGCGGATGTAGCGGAAGGCGTAGGCGATGCCGCAGCTCGATAGCGCCATCATGGCGTTGAGCTGGTTTTCGGGCACCACAAAAGCTTTGCCCAGTTCGTTGAAAATGGCGACGATCTCATCCAGTTGCGCTTGGGTGGTGTTGCTGTGGGCCGAAATGCTTGATACGCTTTGCAGCACATCGATGGCCGTGTTCGGAATCATGCGGAACATGGCGGGCAGCGTCCCTTTTTTGTCGAGGGCGGCGGCCAGACGTTCGAAGCTGACGCAGGCGGCAATCGACAGGAAGACCTGCTTGGAGTAGTCCATCTTATCTTTGAATGAGTCGATGACCGGCTCCACCAGCCAGGGTTTCACGGCCAGAATCACCAGGTCGGCGCCTTTCACGATTTCGGCGTTGTCGGTGCCGACTTCGATGGCGTTGTTGAAATTCTGCAGGTTGCGGAGGGTGTTTTCGTTGATGTCGCCCACTTTGACCTTGCTCACAAGGCTGCTTTGCGTAAGGGCACGGGCAATGGCTCCACCCATGTTGCCTGCGCCGATGATCGATACGGTTTTCATATTCAGAGGCATTTTTTAAAGCGTTTTACAAATTCTTCGGCATCGGCCTGCGTTAGGCACAGGGGCGGCAGCAGGCGGATGGTGTTGGTGCCGGCCACGCCCGTGAACACATGTTGCTCGAACAGCAGCTTGCGGCGGATTTCCTTGATGGGCTGCTCGAACTCGAGGCCGATCATCAGGCCGCGGCCGCGGACCTCCTTGAGGCCCTTGATGCCCTTGAGTTCATTCAGCAGCCATGCGCCCACCTTGGCGGCGTTTTCGATCAGGTGCTCCTTTTCGATGATGTCGAGTACGGCGATGGCACCGGCGCAGCCGAGGTGGTTGCCGCCGAAGGTGGTGCCGAGCTGGCCGTAGACCGGCGTGAATTTGGGGCTGATAATCAGACCCGACATCGGAAATCCGTTGCAGATGCCCTTGGCTACGGTGATCAGGTCGGCCTTGATGCCGGCGTACTGGTGGGCGAAGAACTTACCGCTCCGGCCGTAGCCCGATTGGATTTCGTCGAGAATGAGCACCACGTCGTGCTTGTCGCATTCAGCGCGTAGCGCCTGCATGAAACCGTCGTCGGGGATTTGGATGCCGCCGATGCCCTGGATGCCCTCGATGATGACCGAGGAGTAGGTGCCTTTGGACAGCTCGCGGCGCACGGCGTCGATGTCGTTGAGCTCAACGAAGTTGACTTCCATGCCTTCGTTGACCGGAGCCACATACTTGGGAATGTCGGTCACTTTGACTGCGGCGGCGGTACGGCCGTGGAACGAGTGTTTGAAGGCCAGCACCTGTTTTTTCCCGTTGTGGAACGAGGCCAGCTTCAGGGCGTTTTCGTTGGCTTCGGCGCCCGAGTTGATGAGAAAGAGCGCATAATCGTCGTAACCACAGACCTTGCCCAGCTTTTCGGCCAGGCGGCGCTGCAGTCCGTTGACGACCGAGTTGGAGTAAAAGCCCAGTTGGGCCACTTGGTCGCTGATGGCTTTGACATAGTCGGGATGGGCGTGGCCTACCGAGATAACGGCATGTCCGCCATACAGGTCGAGGTATTCGGTTCCTTCTTTGTCGTACACATGGCAGCCCTTGCCACGGGTGATTTCGATGGGGAACAAAGGATAAACGTCAAAAAGATTCATACGCGTACAATTTTATGCGTGCAAAGTTAGTGATTTTTTTTGTTCGCCGATGCAAAGATGGCGGCCAAAATCGTACCGCTGATCGAGTGCCAGGCGCAGCTGATGGCGCAGGGGACGACGGCCAGCGGGCAGCTGACGATGAAAAACTTGGAGGCCAGCGCGGTGGCCAGGCCGGCGTTTTGCATGCCGACTTCGATCGACAGCGTGCGCTTTTTCGCCTGATTAAACCGCGCGATTTTGCCCGTCAGGTAGCCGGCCAGATAGCCCAGCGTATTGTGGCAGAAAACAACGCAGAAGGTCCACAAAAACAGGCCGACGCCTCCGGCAACCAAGTGGTCGTGTACCAGCGACACCACGCTGCACACAATGAGCGCCAGGGCGATGACACTGAAGGCGGGCATGATGCGGCGCACCTGTTGGAACACGGTGCGGTGCTGCAAAAAATAATTGCAGGCAAAGCCCGCGGCCACCGGAATGATGGTGACGATGAGGATGCTCATGAACATCTGCATGGCGTTGACCTCGACCTTTTCGCCCACCAGCCACAGCACCAGGGCGGGGGTGACGACGGGAGCCAGCAGGGTCGACACGGTGGTCATGCCCACCGAGTAGGCC
>JAGCZK010000194.1 GCA_017960065.1 Paludibacteraceae bacterium | reverse complement strand
GCGGCCTGTCGCTGGCCAATCCGTACGTGGTTTCGGTATCGGGGCTTTCGTTTGGCGGCGGGGCGCGCATCTATATGTTCCGGCTGGGCGTGGCCATGTCGTTTTACGGATCGTCGGCAGTGACCGGCCAGTTTTCGCTGGCCGTCGATCTCAACGGTTTTCAGAAAAAAGCATTATGACAACAACGGATAAACCTATCATTATCGCCATCGACGGACACTCGTCGTGTGGAAAAAGCACCATGGCAAAGGCCCTGGCCAGGCGGTTGGGCTATACCTATGTCGATACGGGAGCCATGTACCGGGCGGTGACCTTGTTCGCCTTGCGTCGGGGATGGGTGTCGGAGCACGACTTGGACACCGCCTCGCTCGAGCGCGAAATCGCCTCGGTGGCCGTCGATTTTTCGCCCGAAGGGCTGGTCCGCCTCAACGGCGAAGTGGTCGAACCTGCCATCCGCGGCATGGAAGTGTCGTCGGCCGTGAGCCGTATCAGCGCCCTGCCGTTTGTGCGCCGCCACTTGGTCGAATGCCAGCGGCGGATGGGAGAACGCAAGGCCCTGGTGATGGACGGCCGCGATATCGGCACGGTGGTTTTTCCGCAGGCCGAACTGAAACTTTTCGTGACGGCCGATGCCGAAATCCGGGCGCAACGCCGGTATCAGGAGATGCTGGCGAAGGGCATGCCGTGCAATTACGACGAAGTGCTGGCCAATGTCAAAGAACGCGACTACCTCGACGAACATCGGGCCGAAAGCCCGTTGCGAAAGGCGGATGACGCGATTTTGCTCGACAACAGCCACCTCACGCTCCGCCAACAAAACAACCGTCTGTTAAAACTCTACCGCGAATGTCAAGCCCGACTGTAGTCATCGATCCGAACGCCGGTTTCTGCTTTGGGGTGGTGACGGCCATCGGCAAAGCCGAAGAGGTGCTGGCTTCGGGGCAGCCCCTGTACTGCTTGGGCGATATCGTGCACAACGAGCAGGAGGTGGCCCGTTTGGCCGCCATGGGGTTGCAGGTGATCGACCACGCCGATTTGCAGCAGCTGCACGATGTCAAGGTGTTGCTCCGGGCGCATGGCGAACCGCCTTCGACCTATCGGCAGGCCGAAGCTTCGAATATCGAAATCATCGACGCCACCTGCCCGGTGGTGCTGATGCTGCAACGCAAGATACGGCAGGCCTATCTGTCGCACCCCTCCGACCAGATTGTGATTTACGGCAAGGCCGGACACGCCGAGGTGAACGGATTGGTCGGACAAACCGACGGTACGGCCATCGTCGTCGAGCACGAAGACGATGTGTCGGCGGTGGATTTGTCGCGCAACATGGTGGTGTTTTCGCAAACCACCAAGTCGGCCGAGGGCTTCGGCCTTTTGTGCGAGCGTTTGCGCCGCGAGGCGGCCGAAGGGGTGCAGGTGACCTGTACCGACACCATCTGCCGCCGGGTGGCCAACCGGATGGCCGACATCGCCGCTTTTGCGCGTCAGCAGGATGTGGTGCTGTTTGTTTGCGGACGCAAAAGTTCGAACGGCCGGGTGCTGTTTGAAGAGTGCCGGCAGGCGAACCCCCGCACCTACCAGGTGTCGGAATTGGCCGACCTGCAGGCCGAATGGCTGCGCGGAGCCCGGCGAATCGGTATCAGCGGAGCCACATCGACGCCCAAGTGGCAGATGCAACAAGTGAAAGATCAAGTGATTCAAATGATAACGTATGAGTAGAATCAAAACTATCGGCGTACTGACCTCGGGAGGCGATGCGCCGGGCATGAATGCGGCCCTGCGGGCCGTGACGCGAGCCGCCATCTTCAACGGCATGCGCGTCAAAGCGATTTATCGCGGGTATAAGGGACTGCTGACCGACGAAATCGTGGAGTTCCAGACCCAAAACGTGAGCAATATCATCCACCACGGCGGCACCATCATCCAAACCGCCCGTTGTAAGGAATTTTTGACACCTGAAGGCCGCAAAATCGCCTACGACACGCTGCGCAGGCACGAAATTGACGCGCTGGTGGTGTTGGGCGGCGACGGTACCTTTACGGGAGGCAAGGTGTTTGCCGAAGAGTTTGACATCCCGGTCATCGGGGTGCCCTGTACCATCGACAACGACCTCTGCGGC
>JAGCZK010000193.1 GCA_017960065.1 Paludibacteraceae bacterium | reverse complement strand
CCTGCTGGGGGTGACCGGCTCGGGAAAGACCTTCACCATCGCCAATGTGATTGAAAAGGTGCAGAAGCCGACGCTTGTACTAAGTCACAACAAGACCCTGGCCGCCCAACTGTACAGCGAGTTCAAGAAATTCTTCCCCAACAACGCGGTGGAATACTTCGTGTCGTACTACGACTATTACCAGCCCGAGGCCTACATTCCGCAAACCGACACCTACATCGAAAAGGATTTGGCCATCAACGAAGAAATCGACCGGCTCCGACTTTCGGCCACCGCCGCCCTGCTGTCGGGACGGAAGGACGTGATCGTCGTTTCGTCGGTATCGTGCCTGTACGGCATCGGCAACCCCGAATACTTCACCAAAAACTGCATTGAAATCAAGGTCGGGCAGAAACTGGTGCACGACTTGTTTTTGCGCCAACTGGTATCGGCCATGTACACCCGCGACGATCTGAACTTCGGCCGCTGCAACTTCAGGGTCAAGGGCGATACGGTCGATATCTGGCTTTCGCATACCGACCTGATTGTCCGGGTCATTTTCTGGGGCGACGAAATCGAATCGATCGAACTGCTCGACGCCCTCAGCCTCGACACCATCGAAGTGATGGACCAATACGTCATTGCTCCGGCCAACATTTTTGTCACCACCCAGGACAACACCCACCGCGCCATTCGCGAAATCGAGCTCGATTTGGGCAAGCGCATCGCATACTTCGAATCGCAAGACCGGATGCACGAGGCCAAACTCATCGAAGAGCGCACCAACTACGATTTGGAGATGATACGGGAGTTGGGATACTGCTCGGGCATCGAAAACTATTCGCGCTATTTCGACGGACGCGAAGAAGGCACTCCCCCCTACTGCCTGATGGATTTCTTTCCGAAAGACTACCTGCTGGTCATTGACGAGAGCCACGTCACCATACCGCAGATCCACGCCATGTACGGCGGAGACCGCGCACGCAAAAAGTCGCTGGTGGAATACGGCTATCGCCTACCGGCCGCCTATGACAACCGGCCTTTGAAGTTTGAGGAGTTTCAAGCCAAATGCAACCAAGTCATTTACGTCAGTGCCACACCGGCCGAATACGAATTGGAGCAATCGGGAGGCGTGGTTGTAGAGCAAGTGATCCGGCCTACGGGGCTGGTCGATCCGCCCATTGAAATCCGGCCGACCAAACACCAAATCGACGACCTGCTCGACGAAATCGCCAAACGGGCGGAAAAAGACGAACGGGTACTGGTGACCACACTTACCAAACGGATGGCCGAAGAACTGACCGAATACCTGCTCAAAAGCGGGGTGCGCTGCACCTATATCCACTCGGAAGTGGACACCCTCGAGCGCGTCAAAATCTTGGACGACCTGCGGGCCGGCCTCTACGACGTGCTGATCGGAGTCAACCTGCTGCGCGAAGGCATCGACCTGCCGCAAGTATCGCTGGTAGCGATATTGGACGCCGACAAAGAAGGCTTTTTGCGCTCGCACCGTGCTCTGACCCAAACGGCAGGCCGCGCGGCGCGAAACGTCAACGGACTGGTGATCATGTACGCCGACCACATCACCGACAGCATGCAGCAAACCATCGACGAAACCGAGCGCCGCCGCAGCAAACAGCTGCGCTACAACGAGGAGCACCACATTTCGCCCAAAACGGCAGGGGCGCCCCAGCAGCACTCGCCCTTCTACAAAGAGCCGGAGATTGGCGACGAGTTGGCAGTGGCGGCCGACCCGGTACTCGCATACATGAACAGCGACCAGCTGGAAAAGGCGATTGCCTACGCCCGAAAGAAGATGCTCGAGGCCTCGGCCGAAATGGACTTTCTGCAAGCCGCCCAATACCGCGACGAGATGCGGCGGCTGGAGAAGCTACGGAACTAAAGGGAACAAAAAAAAGAGAACCGGAACCGGTTCTCTTTTTTTATGGGTAAAAGAATTGTTACAGTTGGCTGTTGGCGCGTTGCGACGACACATAGTTGATTTTGAGGGCCGAAACCTGACGCAAACGTTGTTTGATGTCGGTTACAATACCCATCTTGCACTCGCGGTCCACTTTGAGCGCCACGACCATGTGCGGCTGTTTTTCTTCGGGCATCGAAGCACGCTGGTTTTCGATGTAGGTCTTGATTTGGTCCAAATCGTTGATGATGGCGTCGTCCAGTTGGACACGGGCCTCCGTACCATATTGGGCACGGTATTTCATCGTCGGGTTACCTACATAGACAAAACGGATCAATTCCTTTTTCTCCAAGCTTTGCAATTCGGTGGCTTCGGGGAAACGAATCTGCACCTGATAATCCACCTCTTTCATCGAAGTCGAAATCATGAAGAAAAACAACAGCATGAAGATGATGTCGGGCAAAGAAGCCGTGCTAATCGCCGGAATTTCTTTGGCACCGGAGTCTCTAAACTTTCCCATTATTTTTTTCCTCCATAATTTTTAGGTTCACACTCCGATATCTTTTGCGGATAGTAGCTCTTCAGCGCTTTGACGCGTTCTTTGGCTTCCGCATCGTGATCCGAGCGATCGACCAGTTCGGAGTAAGTCATGCCGAACTTTTCTTTGGACAATTCGTTGCGGACCTCGTTGTAGGCAGCCACCAGTTCGTTGGTCACTTGAATGTAAGCCGCGTAGGATGTGCCGCGGTCGTTTTGCAAGGAAATAATGTGATCTTTGGTCACCATCACCTTTCCGAAGTACGGAATTTCTTATTCCATTTTTTCGGGCAGAAGCGGACTATTCGTACGGTTGGTGATAAATTCCTTGGTAATCTCGCGCAATTCCTCCATTTTCGCATACTTGGTCTCGCCGCCGACCGTTACCAGCAATTGGTCTTCGCTGTTAATCAGCACGGTGAGCATGTTG
>JAGCZK010000192.1 GCA_017960065.1 Paludibacteraceae bacterium | reverse complement strand
CTGCCCGCCGCCAAAGGCCACCAGCAAACTGTTGACGAGCTCTACCGCTTGACCGGCGAGGTCCAATACGCCATCAGCGCCACCGAGGTCACGGCCACAGCCGCCCTCTACCTCGAAACGCCCGAAGCCATCGCCGACTACAAGCTGGAGTTCTAACTTTTTTGAATATTTCTTTGGTATATTGGATTTTATCCGTATCTTTGCGCCCTAAATGTTTCGTCAAGGTCGGATAAGCAGGCCCAGCCTCACCTTGCGAAGGTACTTATAAACGTTTTATAAACTATGTACGCTATTGTTGAAATCGCGGGACAACAATTCAAGGTTGAAAAAGACCAGAAAGTGTTTGTTCACCGTTTGAACGAAGAGCGCGGCGCTCAGGTGGAGTTCGACAAGGTTCTCCTCATCGATGCCGACGGTAAAGTTAAAGTAGGCGCACCTACCGTAAAAGGAGCCAAGGTTGTAGCAGAAGTCGTATCGCATGTAAAAGGCGACAAAGTGATCGTTTTCAAGAAAAAACGTCGCAACGGCTACCGTGTTCGCAACGGTCATCGTCAATGCTTCACCGAATTAATGATCAAAGATGTTGTTGCTTAATTGAAGGAGGATTTAGAGTATGGCACATAAGAAAGGTGTCGGCAGTTCGAAGAACGGCCGTGAATCAGAAAGCAAACGACTCGGAGTAAAAGTATTCGGCGGACAATTTGCCAAAGCCGGCAACATCATCGTTCGTCAACGCGGAACCGTACACCACCCGGGTGAAAACGTAGGTATGGGCAAAGACCACACCTTGTTCGCCTTGGTTGACGGCACGGTGGTATTCCGCAAAAAGAAAGACAACAAATCTTTCGTTTCGGTTGAAGCCGTTGAGGCCCAATCGTAATTTTACTCAACCATCAACAGAAAGAACCTCAATTTTTTGAGGTTCTTTCTTGTTTTTAGGGAGCGCAAACCCTTCCCCCCTTCCAATTTATTATTATCTTTGCAAAACAAAAACCAACCTGAGTAAATCTACGGCACCATGCTAACACTGAAGTACATTACCGAAAACCGCGACGAGGCCATCGCCCGCCTGGCCAAAAAACACTTCGACGGTCGTGAGGCCATCGACCAAGTCATCCAACTCGACAACCAACGCAGAGCCACCCAGTTGAAACTGGACAACCTCCTGGCCGAAATCAACCAGTTGTCGAAACAGGTAGGCGAATTGTACAAACAAGGCAAACGCGACGAAGCTGATGCCATCAAAAACAAGACGGCCGCCCTCAAGGAAGAAAGCAAAAGCCTGTCGGCCAATATGGACCAGTTCGAAAAAGGCATCACCGACATCCTGCTGACCGTACCCAACGTGCCCAACAACGACGTGCCAGAAGGCACCGGTGCCGAAGACAACGTGGTGGTATGCATGGGAGGCAACCTCGAGGACCTGCCCAAAGACGCCCTGCCCCACTGGGAGCTGGCAAAAAAATACGACCTCATCGACTTTGAGCTGGGTGTCAAGATTTCGGGAGCCGGATTCCCGGTGTACAAAGGCCAAGGCGCCCGTCTGCAACGTGCCCTCATCAACTTCTTCCTCGACGAAGCCCGCAACGCCGGCTACCTCGAGATCATGCCGCCGACGGTGGTCAACGCCGCATCGGGTTACGGTACGGGCCAACTTCCCGACAAGGAAGGCCAGATGTACCACGCCGAAGTAGATGATTTGTACCTGATTCCGACCGCCGAGGTGCCCGTCACCAACATTTACCGCGACGTCATTCTCAACGAGAGCCAGCTGCCGATTAAGAACTGCGCCTACACGCAGTGCTTCCGCCGCGAAGCCGGTTCGTACGGCAAGGATGTGCGCGGCCTCAACCGTTTGCACGAGTTCTCGAAAATCGAGATCGTCCGCATCGACACACCCGAACACTCGTACCAGAGCCTCGACGAAATGATTGCCCATGTCGAAAGCCTGGTCAACAAGCTTGAGCTGCCCTACCGCATTTTGCGTCTGTGCGGCGGCGACATGAGCTTCACCTCCTCGATCACCTACGACTTTGAGGTGTATTCCGAGGCCCAAAAACGCTGGTTGGAAGTCAGCTCGGTATCGAATTTCGAAAGCTATCAGGCCAACCGCCTGAAATGCCGCTACAAAGGCGCCGACAAGAAGACGCAGCTGTGCCACACCCTCAACGGCAGTGCCCTGGCCCTGCCGCGCATCGTGGCCGCCCTGCTCGAAAACAACCAGACCCCCGAAGGCATTCGCATTCCCAAGGCGCTGGTTCCTTATACCGGCTTCGAATGGATTAAATAACCATTGCCTCATCACCGCACATGCACCAACGGCTGTATCCCATATCCTTTACTCCGATTCTGAAACCGCTCTTGTGGGGTGGTTCCAGAATCGGTGCTTACAAGGGGCTGCCCCATGCCACCGACGGCATCGGCGAATCGTGGGAGATTTCGGCGGTGGACGGTTCGCAGTCGGTTGTGGCCGAAGGCTCGCTCAAAGGCTTCACCATCAACCAGTTGATCGAAACCTACCAAGAGTTGTTCGTGGGCGAAAAGGTGTACCAGCGCTACGGCGACCACTTTCCGCTGATGGTGAAACTCATCGATGCGGCCGAAGACCTGTCGATTCAGGTGCACCCCAACGACGAAATGGCGCACAAACGCCATCAGACCAACGGCAAAACCGAGATGTGGTACATCATCGACGCTGCCCCCGACAGCTGCCTGTACGCCGGCCTCAAACCGGGGGTCAGTTCCGAAGACTTGCAACAGCACCTGCAAAGCAACAGTCTTTGCGAAACCCTGAACAAAGAAAACGCCAAGGCGGGCGACGTGTTTATGATTCCGGCTGGACGGGTACATTCCATCGGCGCCGGCATCCTGCTGGCCGAAGTGCAGCAGTCGTCGGACGTCACCTACCGTCTGTGGGACTACGACCGACTCGATGCCCAAGGCAATAAACGGCCGCTGCACGTCGATCTGGCCCTCGAAGCCATCAACTACGCACACACGGGCCCGCATAAGACCAACTACGTCAAACGCCCGGGCCGTCCGGTCCGCCTGGCCGAATGCCCGTATTTTACTGCCAACCTGCTGGAGACCGACACGGTGATGGTGATGGACTACAAAGGCTTGGACTCGTTTGTCATCTGGCTCTGCCTCGAAGGCGAGGCCACCTACAGTTCGGCAGGCCGGAACAACGGCCGCATCCGCCAGGGCAATCTGCTGCTGTTTCCGGCATGCGACCAACCCAAGGCCCTGATACCCAACGGCCCGTCGGTGAAAATTCTAGAAGTTTACATCGGCTGATGTGATTTTCGTTTTTTTGTATTACATTTGCACCGCAATGCACATTGCTCGGGGCGTAGCGCAGTCCGGTAGCGCACCTGGTTTGGGACCAGGTGGTCGCAGGTTCGAATCCTGTCACCCCGACCAAAAAAAAAGCCGACTCCAATGTCGGCTTTTTTCTGTTTATGACTTCAGATCTTACGAATTGAACACCACACCGTCGGCTGGGACGTCGTCGGTGACCCAGGTGTTGCCGCCTATCACCGCATTGCGGCCGATGGTGATGCAGCCCAATATGGTGGCACCGGCATAAACGACCACGCCGTCTTCGAGAATCGGGTGACGGGGAATCCCCTTGATGGGATTGCCATGCTCGTCGAGCGGAAAGCTCTTGGCCCCCAGGGTCACTCCCTGATACAGCTTCACATGGTCGCCCAACACGCTGGTTTCGCCAATAACCAACCCAGTACCGTGGTCGATGGCAAACCACTTGCCGATGGTCGCTCCCGGGTGAATGTCGATACCGGTTTCGCTATGGGCCATTTCGGTGATCATGCGCGGCACAATGATGCTCGAGCCGGCCGTCAGCAGGAAATGGGCGATGCGGTAGTTGAAGATGGCGCGCAGCCCCGGGTAGGACAAGATGACCTCGCCAAAGTTTTTGGCAGCCGGGTCGCCGTTGTAAATGGCCTCCACGTCGGTACGCAGAATCAGTTTGAGATCGGGCAGCCAGGCGACAAACTCCGTGGCGATGCGCTCGGCCAGGTTGCGCTGGGTTTCGAGGCAGATGTCCGACGACGTGCCGAAGCACAGGCCGGCATAAAGTTGTTCGCTCAAGATGCAGTACAGCCGTTCGATACGGACCCCCAGATGGTAATCCAAGGCCTGTGCGTTGTCGATACTGCTGCCGTAGAAACCAGGAAAGACCACCGAACGGGCGATACTGATAAACTCGCGCAACGCGTCGCCCGAAGGATACGGCTCTCCGGCATGGCTATGGTACATCAACTTGCCGTCGAACTCGTGCGAAGTCAGGCGCTTCACCACTGCGGCGACATCGGGCATTTTTTGAGCGTTTTTCATCGGATTATTTTCTAAACACTTGGTTATACAACTTGTCATCGGTCAACACCTCGAGTCCTTTTTGGACAATGGCGTTTTCGGTATTGTAGATCTTGAAGTAGGCGTTGACTCCCCACAGATAGCGCGCCAGCAGGGCTTTGAGCGAATGGCTGAAGGCCTTGCGGTTGCGCTCGAGCGACTCGGGGGTATAGGCAATCGAATCCTGCTCCATGCGCTGGATCAACAGCGGCAGCATCAGCGAGTCGGCGTCGAACGAACGTTCGAAAGCCTCCACCTCGCGGTATTCGGAGTTCAGTTCGCGACGGTGTTTCTCGAGGTAGCTCGTGGTCACTTTGTTGAGCAGGCCTTTGTTGAAGACCACCCGGCCGATGCTGTCGAGACGGGCGGTGTCGGCCGGTACAAAGATGTCGGGCATAATGCCGCCGCCGCCATACACCGTGCGTTTGGCAATGCGCGTGGTATATTTGAGCGAGTCGGGAAAGTCGATGCTGTCGGCATGCACAAACTCGCCGTGTTTGTAACGGTGAATCATCTCCTCTTCGTAAGCCTTCTTGCCTTCGGCATACGAACGCTGGATGCAGCGACCCGAGGGCGTGTAGTATCGGGCGATGGTCAGTCGGATTTCGGACGAGTCGGGCAGCGTGAACGGACGCTGTACCAGGCCCTTGCCAAACGTGCGACGGCCCACAATCACCCCGCGGTCCCAGTCTTGGATGGCGCCCGACAGGATTTCGGAGGCCGAAGCCGAGTATTCGTTGACCAGAATCACCACTTTTTCGCGGCTGAAGAGTTTGCCCTTGCCGCTGGCCACCGTACGGGTGGTGCGTTGCGCCTCGCCTTTGGTATAGACAATCAGTTCGTCTTCGTTGAGGAATTCGTCGGCCAGACTGGTGGCTGCGTTCATCAGCCCGCCGCCATTGTCCTGCAGGTCGATGATCAGGCGCGACATCTTTTGTTTTTTCAGGGCCCGCACCGCATCGCACACCTCTTGGTAGGTGGTGGCCGAAAAACGGTTGACCTTGATGTATCCCACTCCGGGAGCGATCATGTACGACGCATCGACACTCACGACCGGAATTTTATCGCGTTCGATGGTAAAGGGCAGCAGGTGCCCGTCGCGCAACACCGTCACATTGACGTAGGTGCCTTTTTTGCCGCGCAGACGCTTCATAATATCCGAATTGGTCATCTTCACCCCGGCAATCGAGGTGTCGTTGACAGCGATGATCTTGTCGCCGGCCATGATGCCCACCCGCTCGCTGGGGCCGTTGGTAATGGTTTGCACCACCAGCAGGGTGTCTTCGACCATGTTGAACGAAACGCCGATGCCCTCAAAATTGCCGGTCAGCTGCTCGCGGCTCTCGTTCACCTTTTCTTTGGTCAGGTACGAAGAGTGCGGGTCCAACTCGTTGAGGATGCCGGTGATCGCATCGTCGGTCAGTTTTGACGGGTCGGTTTTATCGACATAATAGGAATTGATGACCGTATAGGCATAGGCCAGTTTGTGCAAATAATCAATGCCTTGTGCAAAAACCGAAAGCGTCGGAAGCCACAGGATAGCGCTTACAATCAGTATTTTTCTCATATAGCAGTTCTGGTTACGGCACAAAGATAATAAGAATTTTGCGGATATTCCATAAAAATAATGTATCTTTGCGTCACTCAAAAGATTAAGCAATGAAGCATCAATACAAACTGCTCAACAACCTGCTGGGTTGGATCGTGTTTGCCGTGGCGCTGACCACCTACGCGCTCACCATCGAGCCGACCGCCAGTTTCTGGGACTGCCCGGAATTCATCTCCACCGCCAACAAGCTGGAAGTCGGACACCCCCCCGGCGCCCCCTTCTTCATGCTGACCGGCAAATTCTTCAGCCTTTTCGCCTCAGACAATACGCAAATCGCCCGCATGATCAACCTCATGTCGGCGACCATGAGTGCGCTCTGCATCCTGTTTTTGTTCTGGACCGTCACCCACATTGCCCGCCGCATTGTCTGGCCCGACGAAAGCCAGGAACTCTCAACCGACCAGCTGATTACCATTTTGGGCAGCGGCTTGGTCGGCGCGCTGGTCTATACCTTCTCCGACACCTTCTGGTTTTCGGCGGTCGAAGGAGAGGTCTATGCATACTCGTCGTTTTTGACTGCGGTTGTCTTTTGGCTGATTCTCAAATGGGAAGACCACGCCGACGAGGCCGGCAGCGACCGTTACCTCATCGGGATCACCTACCTGATGGGAATCTCCATCGGCGTCCACCTGCTCAACCTGCTGACCATCCCGGCCATCGTGCTGGTCTATTATTTCCGCAAATTCAAAAAACACACCTTTTGGGGCACCGTCGGCGCCCTGCTGGTTTCGTTCGGCATCCTGCTGCTTGTGCTCTACGGCCTGGTGCCCGGGTTCATCACCCTGGCCGGTGCGGTCGAACTGCTGTTCGTCAACACGCTGCACCTGCCGTTCAACTCCGGTGCGCTGTTCTATTGCGTGGTGGCCTTCGGCTCGATGATCTGGTCGGTGCTCGAGGCCTACCGCACCAACCCCTCGGCCTTGCGCTGTAAAATTTCGTTCGTCCTGACGTTCGCGCTGTTGGGCATTCCCTACCTGTGGAACAGCATGACGCTGTGCGTCCTGATTCTGATCGCCCTGTGCATCTACCTGTTCAGCAACAGATGGCCGTTCAACCTGCGTCTGATGAGCACCACGCTGCTTTGCATGGTGACCATGCTGATCGGCTATTCGAGCTATGCCCTCATCGTCATCCGCTCGAGCGCCAACCCGCCGATGGACCAGAACTCGCCCGACAACGTCTTTGCGCTCAAGAGCTACCTCAACCGCGAACAATACGGCGACCGCCCCTTGTTCTACGGTCCCTACTATTCGGCCGAGCCCAAACTCAAAGTCTCCAACGAGGGCTATTGCACCGTCGATTTCGTCGAAACCGGTAAAATCTGGGGACAGAAAGAAAAACTCTCGCCAGACGAAAAAGACGAGTACATCGTAACCGGCACGCAGTATTCCATCAAATACGACTCGCGGTTCAAAACCCTGTTCCCCCGTCTGCACAGCATGCAAGGCGGCCACGCCCAAGCCTACGAGGCCTGGCTCGGCGGAATCAGAGGCAAAAAAGTGCCCTACGACCGCTGCGGACGCAAGATGATGGTCACCATCCCGACCTTTGGCGAGAACCTGCGGTTTTTCTTCAGCTACCAGCTCAACTACATGTACTGGCGCTACTTTATGTGGAACTTCAGCGGCCGCCAGAACGACCTGCAGGGACATGGCGAAGCCACCTGCGGCAACTGGATCACCGGCATCCCCTTCATCGACGAGGCCATGCTCGGACCGCAAGACCTCAACGCCCCCATGTTAGGCAATAACAAAGGCCACAACACCTACTACATGCTGCCGCTGCTGCTCGGCATCCTGGGCATCGTGTTCCTAAGCATGTCCAAAACACGCGGCAGCCAGTCGCTGTGGGTGACGTTCATCCTGTTCTTTATGACCGGTATCGCGATTGTGCTCTACCTCAACCAAGGGCCGTCCGAGCCGCGCGAGCGCGACTACGCCTACGCCGGTTCGTTCTACGCCTTCTCGATTTGGGTAGGCCTGGGGGTCGCCGGACTGGCCGCACTGTTGCAACGCACCAAACTGCCCAAAGTGGTGTGCGCCGCCGCTGCCCTGCTGCTCGCTCTGCCGGCTCCCGCCATCATGGCTTCCGAAAACTGGGACGACCACGACCGTTCGAACCGCTATGTGGCCCGCGACTTCGGCCGCAACTACTTCAACTCGATGGCGCCCAACGCCATCATCTTCACCAACGGCGACAACGACACCTTCCCGCTGTGGTACCTGCAAGAGACCGAAGAGGACTCGGTGGCCGTTGACAAACGTGTCTGCAACCTCAGCTACCTGCAAACCGACTGGTACATCGACCAGATGCGCCAGCCCGCCTACCAGTCGGCCGCACTGCCCATTTCGTGGGAGCGCCGGCTGTATGCCGAAGGAAAGCGCAGCTACGTGTACCTCGAAGACCGCATTGGCGGCGACACGCTCGACCTCAAACTTGCCCTCGACTTCTTGGCCAAAGAAAAATCAGACGAAGGCGAGAAGGCCCGTTACTACCTGCCCGCCAAGAGATTCCGCGTGCCCGTTAACGCAGACAACCTTATCAAACAGGGCGCCATCACCGAGGCCCAACGCGACCAGGTGCTGCCCGAAATGATTATCGACCTGTCGAACAAAAACGCCATTACCAAAGCCGAGCTGATGATACTCGTCATGCTGGCCGAAAACAACTGGGAACGCCCCATCTACTATGCGGTGACCGTCGGTTCTGAGATGTACCTCAACCTGCAGCCCTACTTCCAACTCGAAGGCATGGCTTACCGCATTGTGCCGCTGCGTCACGAAAGAGACCGCGACGACGACGGCTGGGTCAACACCGACCTGATGTACGACAACATGATGCACAAGTTCCAGTTCGGAAATGTGAACGCCGACGACATCTACCTCGACGAAAATGCCATGCGCATGTGCTATGCACACCGCCAGATGTTCCAACGGCTGATTTCGTCGCTCATTGCCGAAGGACAGGACCAGAAAGCCATGGACGTGTTGAACTACTGCCTCGAAATGATGCCCGGCCGCAACATCGGCCACACCTATTCGTCGGCAGCGTTTGTCGAAGACTTTTATGCCTTGGGCGAAACCGAAAAGGCTCGCCAGCTGGCCGACGAAGTGGCCAACAACGCCCGGCTGAACCTCCATTGGATCAGCCAGCTCGACCGCGAGCGTCAGGCTTCGGCCCTCTCGGACATCCGCCAGAACCTGGCCGCCTTGCAGTATTTGGGATACATCTCGAAAGACAAGCACGACGATGAGGCGGCCGCCACCTACTACGCGCTGTTCGAAAAGTATGAACACCTTTATCGCAAGTAATGTGGATTGAACAAATACCCGACTGCCTGCGCCGCCTGCTGCCCCAAGTGCTGTGGCGGGGCGACAAGACGCGCAAGGTGCTGTACCTGACCTTCGACGACGGCCCTTTCGACGAAGGCACGCCCTGGCTGCTTGACGAGCTCGACCGCCTGCAAATCAAGGGCACCTTCTTTTGCATCGGCAAAAATGTGGAGGCGCATCCCGAGCTGTACCACGAAATCATTGCCCGCGGACACCGGGTGGGGCTGCACGGCTACGAGCACCGGCGCGGGCTGTACAAAGACGAGGCGGCGTTTGAGGCCGATTGTGCCTGCGTGGCCGCGCTCATCGACAGCGACCTGTACCGTCCGCCGCACGGCAAGCTCAAGCGCAAGCAGTTCAAGGCCATGAGCCAGCGTTACCGGGTAGTGTTGTGGGACGTCATCACGCGCGACTACAACCCGAAACTGGCGCCCGAAAAGGTCTGCCGCATTGCCACCCGATACGCCCGCAACGGCTCGATTATCGTTTTCCACGACTCGGCCAAATCGATGCGCAACATGCGCTATGCCATGCCCCGGGCGGTGGCTTACTGGAAAGAACAAGGATATCAATTTGAGACACTATAAGGATATGAACATTCTACTTTTAGGTTCGGGCGGCCGTGAACACGCCCTCGCTTGGAAAATCGCCCAAAGCAAACGGACGGACAAACTGTTTGTCGCTCCCGGCAACGCCGGAACCGCCTCGGTGGCCCAAAACGTGGCCATCAGCGCCGAAGACTTTGATGCCATCGGCGACTTCGTTCTCAAAAACGCCATCGACATGGTGGTGGTCGGACCCGAAGCACCCCTGGTAGCCGGCATTGCCGACTACTTCAAGCAAAACGCCAAGCTCCAAAAGGTGGCCGTCATCGGCCCCTCGAAATACGGCGCGCAACTCGAAGGCAGCAAAGAGTTTGCCAAGCAGTTCATGCTGCGCCACCAAATTCCGACAGCGGCCTACAAAGCCTTTAACCGCGAGCAGGTCGAAGACGGCATCGCCTTTTTGCGCACGCTCAAGGCACCCTACGTCTTGAAAGCCGACGGACTGGCCGCCGGCAAAGGGGTGCTGATTCTCGACAACCTGGCCGAAGCCGAGCGCGAATTGCGCGAAATGCTCGGCGGCATGTTCGGCGACGCATCCTCGACCGTGGTCATCGAAGAATTTTTGTCGGGTATCGAATGTTCGGTCTTCGCCCTGACCGACGGCAAAGACTATGTCTTGCTGCCCGAAGCGAAAGACTACAAACGCATCGGCGAAGGCGACAAGGGGTTGAACACAGGCGGTATGGGCTCGATTTCGCCCGTCAGCTTTGCCGACGAAACCTTTATGAAGAAAGTGGAAGAGCGCATTGTACGCCCCACCATCGCCGGCCTGCACGCCGAAAAGATCGACTACAAGGGTTTCGTCTTCTTCGGCCTCATCAAGGTAGGCAACGACCCCTACGTCATCGAATACAACGCGCGCATGGGTGACCCCGAAACCGAATCGGTCATGCTCCGTCTCGAAAACGACCTGGTCGAACTCTTCGAAGCCACAGTCGGCGGCACCCTCAGCCAACAAGTCATCCGCAAAGACCCCCGCTATGCCGTATCGGTGATGCTGGTGTCGGGCGGTTACCCCGAGCACTACGAAAAGGGCAAGGTCATCCGTGGCCTCGACCAAGTGCAGGGCAGCGTGGTCTTCCATGCCGGCACCGCCCTCAAAGACGGACAGGTAGTGACTTCGGGCGGCCGCGTCATGACAGTCAGCTCGTACGGCGCCACCAAAGACGAAGCCCTGCGCCAGTCGTTCGAAAACGCTAAGAAAATTTCATACGAAGGCATGTACTTCCGCCGCGATATCGGCTTTGACCTGAAATAACCATGGCTACCACACTTACCAGTCGTTCGATCATTCCGGCACCGGTGCTGACGATGCTGACCATGGCGCTGATGCTGTTGTTCTGGCTGCCCGCCTACTGGGGCACGCCCACTCCTGCGCATTTGCCGCTCGACTGGCAAAGCTACTGGTATGCGCTTTTGCATACCGTCTGGTCGCCCACCGACTGGCTGGCAACCACCCTTTCGTGGCTTATTCCGCTGATCTTGGGCATCTGCGTGTTTTTCATCAACCGTCGGCAGCAATTTATCCGGACGGAGTCGCTGTTCCCCATCTTTTACACCGTCTTCGTCGTCGGCCTCATCGGCCAGGCGCACTCGATGTGCCCGGGCATGTATGCCATGAGTTTTGTGGGAGCCGCCCTGCTGCGGTTTGTCGATAACCCCGACGATGTCTGGTGTGCCTTCGACGTGCACTTCTTTTTGGCGGCGGGCAGCCTCTTCTCGTTCGAAGTGATTTGGTACGCCCCGCTGTTTTTCCTCTTCCTCGTCATCCAGCGCCACTTCAACATCCGCATGATGTGGTCGTCCCTTTTCGGCATCCTCATCCCCTACGCCATCACCATCGGCATCGCCCTGTTTACCGATACGCTGCCCCTGTTCGGGCAAATGATGCTGAACGTATGGCACTCGTTTGGCTGGTACCCGATTACCGACGGCTCGGTCTGGGCGCAGTTTTCGATGATTCTGGTTATGAGTTTGTGGACCGGCCTGAGTTTTTTGCGCTACTACAACAACGACAAAACGCGCGCCCGCAACTTTATCTCCTTCGTGTATGCGCTGCTAGTGTTCAGCATGACCATTTCGTTCTTCTACCCGGCTCCCTTGCAGCAAGGCGGACAGGTCATTTCGCTGTTTGCCGCCATTGCGTTTGCGCACTACTTCGCCAACGCCCGCGGACGCGTACCCAAAATCGTGTTCACGGTGTCGGTCTTGGCCATGACCGCCATCTACACGGTGCACTATCTGCTTTGATTTAGCCCAACTGTTCGAAAATCCGGAACAGCTCTTCGCGGGTCTCGGCCCGAAGCATGGCCACCCGTTTTTCCTTAAAGTTCGGAATGCCCTTGAAGGTGGGGCTGGCGGCCAGATGGCGGCGGATATGCAAAATGCCGCGACGCTCGTCGAGCCAGTCGATGGTTTGGTTGATGTGGGTTTTCAGAATCTCCAGCTGCTCTTGATACGACAGGGCCGGCAGCGGCTCGCCGAACTGCAGGAAATGCTTCATTTCGCGGAACACCCAGGGATGCCCGATGCTGGCGCGCCCCACCATGACGGCATCGACCCCGTAGCGGTCGAAACATTCGGCCGCACGCTCTCCGGTGGTCACGTCGCCGTTGCCGATAATGGGGATGTGCATGCGCGGGTTGTTTTTGACGGCACCGATCAGGGTCCAGTCGGCCTCGCCCTTATACATTTGCTCGCGGGTGCGCCCGTGAATGGTCAGCGCGGCAATGCCGCAATCCTGCAGGGCCTCGGCCAAATCGACAATGATTTTTTGCGACTCGCTCCACCCCAGTCGGGTTTTGACCGTTACCGGGATCTGGACGGCACCGACCACCGCACGGGTGATTTCGAGCATGAGCGGCGGATTGCGCAACAATCCGGCTCCGGCACCCTTGCCGGCCACTTTTTTGACCGGGCAGCCAAAGTTGATGTCGATCAGATCGGGCCGGGCGGCCTCGGCGATACGCGCCGCTTCGGCCATGGCCTCGGGGTCCTTGCCGTAGATTTGGATGGCCACGGGACGCTCGCGGTCGTCGACCTGCAGCTTCTGCTCGGTGCGCTGCACGCCGCGGACCAAGGCGTCGGCCGACACAAATTCGGTATAGACCATATCGGCCCCAAACTGTTTGCACAACAGCCGGAACGGCCCGTTGGTCACATCTTCCATCGGCGCCAGAAACAAGGGTTTGTCGGGAAATTCCAAATGTGCGATTCGCATGCCTCAATTCGCTATCCGCCTGCAAAGATACGGCAAAAGATGCAAAACGTAAAATCGATATTTCCCGAAAAGTTGTCTTCCGAGCGCAAAAACTCGGGCAGAAAGTGAATTTCAGTAAAAAAACACTAACTTTGCGATAGTTTCTGACGAAAGTCCAAAAGTCATGGCAAACGCGAGTGCGACGCATACCGAAATCGAACGCAAATTCTTGGTCGACACCAAACGCTGGTCCGACCGCAGCGGGGGGGTACCCTACCGCCAGGCCTACCTGTCGAAGGAAGGGAACACCGTTCGGGCACGCATTGCCGGAGACAAGGCCTACCTCACCATCAAAGGAAAGGCCGTCGGCATCAGCCGCCCCGAGTTTGAATACGAAATACCCGTGGCCGACGCCGAGGCTCTGTTCGGCCTGGCCGTCAGCGCCGTCGTTGACAAAACCCGCTACCGCCAGACCTACGGCGGCAAGTTGTGGGAAATCGACGTCTTTCACGGCGACAACGAAGGGCTGGTCGTAGCCGAAATCGAACTCAACAGCGAAGACGAGGCGTTTGAAAAACCCGAATGGCTGGGGCCCGAAGTCAGCGCCGACAAGCGCTACACCAATGCAGCGCTTGCCCGCAATCCCTATAAAAACTGGAAAGCATGCTAAGCGACCGCACATACGAAATCATGGCTCCCGCCGGCTCGTGGGAATGCTTGCGTGCGGCGGTCGCCGCCGGCGCCGACTCGGTATATTTCGGCATCGGGCAGCTCAACATGCGCAGCCACTCGACGGCCAACTTCAGCACCGACGACCTGCCCGAGGTCACCGCCTTCTGCAACAGCCGGGGGGTGCGCACCTACCTCACCGTCAACACGGTGCTCTACGATGAAGACCTCGACACCATGCGCCACATCATCGACAGCGCCAAAATGGCCGGGGTAAGCGCCATCATCGCCTCGGACGTGGCCGCCATGCAATATGCCAACCAAATCGGGGTCGAAGTGCACCTGTCAACCCAACTCAACATCGCCAATGTCGAAGCCCTGCGCTTTTACGCCCAGTTTGCCGACGTGGTGGTGCTGGCCCGCGAGCTGAACCTCGACCAGGTGGCCGCCATCAGCCAGGCCATCGGACGCGAACACATCGTCGGGCGGAGCGGAAAGCCCGTGCGCATCGAAATGTTCTGCCACGGCGCCCTCTGCATGGCCGTCAGCGGCAAATGCTACCTGAGCCTGCACGAATTCGGACGCAGCGCCAACCGCGGCGAGTGCATGCAAGTCTGCCGCCGCGGCTACACCGTCTTCGACAACGAAGGCGACGTCGAACTGGCTATTGACAACAAATACATCATGTCGCCCAAAGACCTGAAAACCATTCACTTTATGAACAAGATGCTCGATGCGGGGGTCAGCGTGTTCAAGATTGAAGGGCGGGCACGCGGGGCCGAATACGTCAAAACCACCGTCGAGTGCTACAAAGAGGCCCTCGAGGCTTGTCAAGACGGCAGCTTCGGCGAAGCGAAAATCGCCGCCTGGGACCAACGCCTGGCCACCGTGTTCAACCGCGGTTTCTGGAACGGCTACTACCTGGGCCAGCGCTTGGGCGAATGGACACCCCGTTACGGCTCGCAAGCCACACGCAAAAAAGAGTACCTGGGCGTTATCAGCAATTATTACAAAAAAATCGGGGTGGCCGAGATTACCCTGCACACCGGCCGTCTGGCTGTAGGCGACGACATTCTGGTCATCGGCGAAACCACCGGCCTGTTCGAAGCCACCGTCGAAGAATTGCGCGACAACGACACCCGGGTTTGCCAGGCTGCCGAAAAAGGGCAGGTTTGTTCAATGAAGACCCCCGAAGTGCTGCACCGGGGCGATAAGGTGTACAAATGGGTGACGGTATGAAAACCTTCTTGAAAATTATCTTGTGGACGTTCGTGGCAACGGTGCTCCTGGTGGTCGGAGTCATCGCGGCCGCCGTTTCGCGCCCGGGACTTAAATACCTGATTCGCGAAATCGCCCCGCTCTACGTCAACGCCCAAGTGCAGGTGAGCAACCTCGACTACCACATTTTCAAGACCTGGCCCCAAGTCGAAGTGGAGCTGCACGACCTCTTGATTCTGTCGCAGGCGCTGGAGCCCACCGACACGCTGGTGTACGTGCCCTACCTGCAAGTCAAGGCCGATGCCGACACCTATCTGCACGACAACAAGGCACTCGTATGGGGGCTGCTCGACCGCCCGATGGTCAAAGCCGTCCAAGGGCGCGAAAAAGCCAACTGGGACATCGCCTATCCGTCGGAGCCCGACACGGCGGCCACGACCACCGCATTGCCCGACATCTACCTCGAACAACTCGAAATCCGGCAGGCCCGCCTGTCGTACCTCGACAGCACCGACCTCAAGCACGCCAACATCGACAGCCTCGACTTGCAAGTCAGCGGCGCCTACCTGGCCGACAGCGTCTATGCCCAACTCCAGCTGCTGCTGGGCCGCCTGCTGTACGAAGACCCCTCGATCGACCGCCACTACCGCATCCGCCAGTTCGGCCTCGAGGCCAAGGCCATGCAAAACCGGCAGGTGGTCGATATCAACCTGCAGGCCGGCACCGACCTGGTCTGCCTCGACGACTCGCTGCTCGGCATCCGCGAGCGCCTGCTCGACATCCGGCTCGACGCCTACAGCAACCACCGCTTCGACAGCCTGTGTGTCCGCGACCTCGAAGCCCGGCTCGACAGCATCCGCCTTTCGGCCGACGGTCTGGTCGATTTGCGCGACACCGCCGCCATCGGCATGGACCTGCGGGCCAGACTCTACGTTCCGTCGGTTAGCGACCTGATGAGCCTGATTCCCAAGCCTTTCGCCCACTACACCAAAGGGGCCGTGTTCGACGGAAGCATCCAACTCGACGCCGATGCCAAAGGGCAGTACCACGACAAGCGCTACCCCGTGCTCAACGCCCACCTGCAAGTCGAAGACCTTCACGGGCACTTTGATGGCTATTCGCAAAGCATCGACGAACTCGACCTCGACGCCTTTGCCCGCTACCATCAAAACGACAAGAACCAGACCTACGCCCAACTCAAACGGCTGTATTTCAAAAGCACAGACTCGCACTTGCTGGCCTCCGGCAAAGCCGAATACCGCCAGCGCCGCCCCTACCTCGACGCCGTCCTCAAAGGGCACCTCAACTTGGGCAGCCTCAACCAACTCTACGAAATCCATCCGGGCATGGACCTGCGCGGCATCCTCAACGCCGATGTCAACGCCTATTTCTTTGTCGATGACTTGCAGGAAAAACGCCTCAACAAAGTCTATTCCCAAGGCCTCATCACCGGCGACGACCTGCTCGTTCACCTGCCCGACGACTCGCTGCGGCTGTTTGTCGATTCGCTGACGGCTCGCCTCAACACCAACACCGGCGCGGTTTCGCGACGCAATGCCGAAGACACGGCCCTCGTCAACCTGCGCGTCCGCTTCGAAGAGCTCAACCTGCGCTTCAAGCACCTGATACAGGCCAACTCGTCGCGTTTTTCGCTCAGCCTGATGGCCGATGACATCGACGCCGACTCGCCGCCCAAGCTCCGCGGCTCGGTCAGCATGCGCGGGCTGAAGGGCACAGCGCTCGACAGCCTGATGCTCGATGCCGCCAAAATGCGTGCCTCGCTCAGCGTGTCGCCCGACGAAGACCGGGCCTTCCTGCCCCGAACCACCATGCGGGTTTCGTTCGACTCCATCAAACTGGCCTCGCCCAAAATGGGCATGCTGCTCGACTCCACCCGACTGAAAGTCAGCGCCTTGCCCCGCTACCGGCGAACCCGCCGGGTGAACGGCCAGCGGGTGACGATTCCCGACTCGCTCCAACCGGTGCGCAACTTCAAGTGGATGGTCGATACGCTCACGACCATCGCCAAGTCGGACAGCCTCGTCGAACGCTACATGAACCTGTTTGCCAACGACGGCGACGTCTATGTCAAGTCGTTTAGGGCGCGCAGCCAGGATTTTCCGCTGCCCATCGGTATCCGCCGCCTCGATGTCGCATTCTCCGACGACACCCTCAAGCTGGACAACCTGCAGGTACGGGTAGGCCGCTCTTCGGCCGGCTTCACGGGCAACGTGTACAACATGCGCCGCTACCTGATGCGCAACAACCGCCGCCCGCGGAGCGCCGCCCCGCAGATTCAAGACCCCGAACGGGCCAAACGCCTGGAGCAGCTCCGCACCCTCGTCGCCGACCTGTCGATGCGCTCCAGACGAATCGACGCCAACCAACTGGTACGGGCCATGTATGAGTTCAACCAGTCGGCGGCCACACAAGAAAACACCGCCAACGAGGCCGCCCAAAACAACCTCGACCTGTTGGCCGAATCGGCCTCCGAAGCCGCCGACTCGACTGCGATGGCCGACAGCCTGGTCAGCTCTTCGCTCATCAAAATACCGGACCACATGGACCTGCATTTTGCCGCCAACATCGACAGTGTGCTGATCAGTCACATGAAAATGAGCGACTTCCGGGGCGACATCACCGTCAACAACCAGACCCTGCGCATCAAGCAACTGACCACCTCGACCGAAGTGGGCGACGCGCAGATGAACGTCATGTACCACTGCGACAACGACAAAGACGCCAATGCCGCCATCGCGGTGAATCTCGACAGCGTGCAAATCGGCGAACTGGTGGAGGCACTGCCCGAACTCGACAGCATCATGCCCATGCTGCGATCGTTCAAAGGCAATGTCGAGTGTGAGTTGTCGGCCACCGCCCGCCTCGACTCGTCGATGAGCATTGTCCTGCCCAGCGTCAACGCGGCCGGCTGGCTGCAAGGCCAGAACCTGGTGCTGCTCGATGGCGAGACCTTTTCCGAAATCGCCAAAATGCTGATGTTCAGCAAAAAAACCGAAAATGTCATCGACAGCATTGCCGTCGAACTGCTGGTACGCAACAACGAAATCGAAATCTTCCCCTTTGTGGTCTCGCTCGACAAATACCGGGTGGGCGTAGGCGGCAACCAGGCCCTCGACATGTCGTTCAAGTACCACATCGCCGTGCTCAAGTCGCCGCTGCCCTTTATGCTGGGCGTCGATGTCTATGGCACCGACTTCGACCACATCAAGTTCAAACTGGTATCGCCCAAATTCAAGGACACCAATGTCAAGATCGGGCGTGGCGGCACGCTCCTGCGCAAGGAAGACGCCAATCTGCGCGAAAACTTCCACCGGATGATTGTCAACAAAATCCTCAAGGATTGAGCCCTGCAAAATTGCACAGCTGCAAAAAAGTCCGTATCTTTACACCCTATAAAAAACAATCCGAAAAATATGGACATTACAGGAAAACTTATCGCCACCTGCCCCCAACAGGGAGGCACCAGCAAAGCTGGAAAAGAATGGAAATCGCAAACTTTCGTCTTGGAAACCCAAGAACAATACCCGCGCAAAGTCGCCTTTGAACTTTTCGGAAGCAAACTCGACGAATTCGGCGCGCTTTGCAAAGAAGGAGCCAACCTGACCGTTTCGTTCGACATCGAATCGCGCGAATTCAACGGCCGCTGGTACACTTCGATCCGCGCCTGGAAAGTCGCCAACTCCGCCAGCCAGGAGCCCGGCGCCCCCGCCGAGGACGTTCCGACTTTTGCCGACCTGGCCTCGGCCCCGTCCGACCCGTTCGGCGACAGTGGCAGCATGCCCGAAAGCAAAGACCTGCCGTTCTAAAACAAACAGACACCCATCCCAAAAAATCCCGGTATTATGAAAAAACTGAGTATCGTTCTGATTGCGTGTCTGGCCCTGAGCCATGCTCCGCTGCACGCACAAAGCACCGAATCGGACAACACCTACCGCGATGAAATCGAGCTGTACGCCGGTACCACTTCGCTGGTGCAAGGGTTCGTCGGCTTTTTTGTGGATATCGCCAAGGCCTTTACCGGCCGGCAGGAAACCGTCCGCTACGGCAATTACGGCGTCGGTTACGCCCATGAGTTTCTGCCCTGGCTGTCGGTGACCGGCAAATGCCTGTACGAAGGATACGACAACCTCATCTACACCGACAAGGAGAAAACCGAGCTCGAACGCAAATACCTGACCTCGGTGGTCACCCTGATGCCGGGTGTACGGTTCACCTACCTCAACCGCAAGTACGTGCGCCTGTATTCGTCGGTGGATTTGGGTGCCACCTACATGACCGACACCGACCCCAAATGGATTTTCGCATTCAACGTCACCCCCATCGGTGTGCAAGCCGGGAACCGGGTTTACGGACTGGCCGAATGCAACCTCGGATGCGATGCCATTTTTAAAGTTGGATTAGGTGTTAAGTTTTGATTATCAAAACATTAACCGACATGACGGTACTGTTTTGTCAAGTTGCACTACCGTCTCGCAAAGTAAAAATACAATAAGGTCAACTTATAAATTTGCAAGGCCCGAAAAAGGCCCTTATCTTTGCTTTCGGAAAGGTTAGTAAAGCCTGCGTAATTTCCGCTTTCGGAAATCGGTTTTTCGGAGGGAGGGGTGCCCGAAGATGAACTCGGCAGGCTGGATTTCCCGACTACAGATTTATTTTTCTTCGTTTTTTAGTGAATTAGTGAGGGAAGAGCCGCAAGCGAGCGGCTCTTTTCTTTTTACAGCACTTTAGCGGGGAGTTTTGTTGCCGTTTTCAACTTTTATGATTAGTTTTGCATGATTTTAAATTAAATACTAATTATTAATCACCTATATCCATGTCAGTAAAATTTTACCAACCGGAAAACCAAGTGCCTTTGGAGATGCACAAAGTGCGCGTGGTACAAAAATTATCCCTTCTGCCCGTTGAAGAACGTTTGAAATGTATTCAGGAAGCTGGAAACAACACCTTCCTGCTGCAAAACAAAGACGTATTTATGGACATGCTCACCGATTCGGGTGTAAACGGCATGTCGGACCAACAGGTGGCCTCCATGAGCATCGCCGACGACTCTTACGCCGGCTCCGAAACCTTCAACCGCGTGAAAGCCGCCGTTAAGGAAGTGTTCGGCACCGACAACGTGCTGCCCGCTCACCAAGGCCGTGCCGCCGAAAATATTTTGGCCGAAGCCTACGTAAAACCGGGCATGGTCACCCTGATGAACTTCCACTTCACCACCACCAAGGCACACATTACCCGTTTGGGCGGCGAAGTGATCGAGCTGGTCGACAAAAAAGGCCTGATCCCGAAATCGGACGACCCCTTCAAAGGCAACTTCGACTTGAAGGCCCTGCGCGCCGCCATCAAAAAATACGGCCCCGAAAAAGTCGCTTTCGTTCGTATCGAAGCCGGCACCAACCTGATTGGCGGCCAACCGGTTTCGCTCGAGAACATGCTGGCCGTAGCCGACATCTGCCACGAATTCGGTGTCAAGAGCGTGCTCGACGCCTCGCTGTTGCAAGACAACGTTTATTTCATGAAAGTGCGCGAACCGCAATGCAAATTCATGGAAACCAAAGAAATCTACCGCCTGTTGGCCGACAAGATGGACATCATCTACTTCTCGGCCCGCAAACTCGGTTTCTCGCGCGGCGGTATCATCACGGCTCACGACAAGAAATTCACCGATGAAATGATGGAATTCGTACCCCTGTACGAAGGCTTCCTGACCTACGGCGGTATGGAAGTGCGCTCGATGGAAGCCATGGCCGTCGGCCTGCTCGAATCGCTCGACATGGAATACATCAGCCAAGGTCCCGAATTCATCGCCTACCTGGTGAATGAATTGGACAAATACGGTGTGCCCGTCATCAAACCCGCCGGCGGTTTGGGCGCCCACCTCAACTGCTCCGAAATCGTTCCCAACATTCCGCACAACCAATACCCGGCCGACGCCGTGGCTACCGCCCTCTACATCGCCGGCGGTATCCGTGGTATGGAACGCGGTACGTTGAGCGAACAACGCGAACCGGACGGCACCGAACGCTACGCCGAACTGGAGCTGCTCCGTCTGGCTGTTCCCCGTCGTGTGTTCACCCTGTCGCAGATCAAATACTGCGCCGACCGCGTGAAATGGATGTACGACAACCGCAACCTCATCGGCGGTCTCGAATGGGTGTCCGAACCCAAAGTGCTCCGCTTCTTCTTCGGCCGACTCAAAGAAATCGGTTACTGGCAAGAAGAACTGGTGGCCAAGTTCCGCGCCGACTTCGGCGATTCGTTGTAATCGACCGACACTTCAAAATAAAAGGCGGGCCACACAGCGTGTCCGCCTTTTTTGTATCTTTGCAGCACAAAAAAATCGCTTATGAATTACGCCATTATCGGAACCGGCGCCATTGGAGGCTTTTACGGTGGAATGCTTGCCAAATCGGGCAAAGAAGTTCATTTTCTATTCCACAGCGACTATGAGCAGGCCCTCGGAAACGGCTTGCAGGTGGATTCGGTTAGCGGCGACTTTTGCATCCGGCCGGTCAAGGCCTACAAAAGTACAGCCGACATGCCGCCCTGCGACCTCATCCTCGTCTGCCTCAAAACCATCAACAACCGCTTGCTGGCCGATATGTTGCGCCCCATCCTCAAGCCCGACAGCACCGTCGTTTTGGTGCAAAACGGGCTGGATATCGAACGCCAGGCAGCCGAGGTGCTTCCGGCGAGCGTGGGGGTGGCCGGTGGCATGGCCTTTATCTGTAGCAACAAAATCGGGCCCGCGCACATCCGCCACCTCGACTACGGCCGGCTGACAGTCGGCGCCTACCGCGGAGGCAGCCAGGCGCTCGAACAACTCTGCAGCGACCTTCATGCCGCCGGGGTCGAAGCCCTCTTAGCACCCGATTTGCACGAGGCGCGCTGGAAGAAACTGGTTTGGAACATCCCCTACAATGGCATGACCGTCATTTTGGACAGCACCACCGAACAGCTGATGCGCCAGGCCGACTCGCGCGCCCTCATCTACGACATCATGCTCGAAGTGCTCCGCGGCGCCGAAGCCGACGGCGTGCACATTCCCACCGCCTTTGCCGACGAAATGATGCGTTCGACCGACCAGATGCGGCCCTACAAACCCAGCATGCGCTTGGACTTTGACCACCACCGCCCCATGGAAATTGAGGCCATCTACTCCAACCCGCTGGCAGCCGCCCGCTCCCACGGAGTGGATTTGCCCAAAATCGCAGTCATGGAGCAACAGCTCAAGTACATCCAACAAACCTACCTGCCATGAACAACTGCCTCGAAATTAACGGCCTGACCTTCAGACCCTATCTCTCCGCCGCCCAAATTGCCAAGCGCATTGGGGAGCTGGCCGAAGAACTCAAACGCGATGGGGCCGACGAATCGACCTTGTTTGTCTGCATGCTCAGCGGGGCGTTTGTGTTCGCCTCCGACTTGCTGCGCGCCATGAACACCACGGCCGAAATCTGCTTTGTCAAATGGAGTTCGTATTGCGGCACCCAAAGCAGCGGCGAGCTCACCGAGCAACTGCCGGTTACCGCCGATGTCAAAGGACGGAAGGTGATTGTGGTCGAAGACATTGTCGAAACCGGCATGACCATGCGCCGCTTTGTCGAAAAGATGAAAGCGATGGGGGCGGCCGACTGCAAAATTGTGAGCCTGCTGCACAAGGCCCAACTCCAGACCCACGCCGTGCATATCGACTGGGTGGGCTTCGAAATCGACAACGCCTTTGTCGTAGGCTACGGCCTCGACTACGACGGCAAAGGGCGCATGCTGCGCGACCTTTACGCCAAAGTGTGAGGCGCCGTTACCGGCAAACCGAAAGATTTTTGGAAAGATACTCGAGAAAGAGCTGTTGGTTGCGCCAACCGCTGTCTTGAGGCGTTAGCGGATACGCGCCAAACAACGAGGCCACATACGAGGTGGTCACCATTTTCAGCACCGGCTGTCCCGCTGTTGCTTGCAGCAGAATCGGCTCGCGGCCCCGGTCGCGACGTTGGCAGGTGCCGACCAGCTCGGGCAGCAGACTTGCCTCCACTTCCAACACCACCACCTCATCGTCGAACGGATCGACCTGCAACACGTCGCCCACCGTCAGCGCACCGGCCGGCAGGCTTTCGCGGCGTATGGCCCCGGCATTGAGCAAGGCCACGTCGGCCCCGGTCGCCTCGAGCAAGG
>JAGCZK010000191.1 GCA_017960065.1 Paludibacteraceae bacterium | reverse complement strand
GCCGCACGGTCGGGACAGTAATAGGCGTCGAAATGACGCGACTTCAGGGCTTTGACTACCGTCTGGCCCAAATGTTCGTAATGGAGTTGTTGAGGGGTCATGGTCAGCAATTTTCTTGCAAATCTACCAAATTATTTGAATGGTTGCGACATTCGCTCCGGAAAAATCATCCGCATAAATGATGTGCTTCGCAACAACGGTTTCGTCCAGGGATAAAAAAACCTCCCGCGCCAGCACCCCTACAAGCACGGGAGGGAGCATCCTTGCGGATGCAATTAAAAAGTCTCTTTTTCAAAAGCATTACAAAGATAATGCTTAAATCTTAAGATTTGGTCCATTTTAGTCCACTTTAACATTGAAATTTTATTTGTTAATTAATTTAACATTTCAGAAAACGGGCATTTTATTGATTTTCGACCTGTTACGAAGCTTTTTTCGGAATTTTGTCGTAATTTTGTCCGGAAATCTGAGACAAGCGTTTATGCAAGAAAAAATTATCGTCCTCGACTTTGGTGGCCAATACGCCCACCTCATCGCCAACCGCGTCCGCCGGTTGGGAGTTTTCACCGAAATCCACGCCCCCTCGGCACCGGTAAGCGAGCTGGCCGGCGCCAAAGGCATTATCTATAGTGGAGGTCCGGCCAGTGTGTACGCCGAAGACGCTCCCGACTACAATCCCGAAATCCTCAGCCTGCCGGTTCCCAAACTGGGCATCTGCTACGGCCACCAATTGCTGGCCACCCAACTGGGCGGCAAAGTGCAACCCGGCACCGTCAAAGAATATGGCATCGCCGATTTGCAGGTCAAAGACCCGTCGTGCCCGCTGCTCAAGGGAATTCCAGCCTCATCGCCCATGTGGATGAGCCATGGCGACCGCGTCGAAGTGCTGCCCCAAGGCTACCGCATTGTGGCCTCGACCAAAGACTGCGAAATTGCGGCGGTTGCCTTTGACGAAAAGAAAATCTACGGCATCCAGTTCCATCCCGAAGTCACCCACAGCCGCTACGGCATGCAGCTGCTCGACAACTTTATCGACATCTGCGGCTGCGAGCGCAACTGGAACATGAAGAGCTACCTGCCCCTCATCACCGACAAAATCCGCCGCGAAGTGGGCGACCGCAAGGTCTTCCTGCTCGTTTCGGGCGGTGTGGACAGCACGGTTGCCTTCGTGCTGCTCAACCGCGTACTCGGCACCGAGCGGGAGTTGGGCCTGCACATCGACAACGGCATGATGCGCCTGGGCGAATCGAAAAACATCACCGACTTCCTCAAACGCGAAGGCATGAACAACCTGCTGGTGGTCGATGCCTCGCACGACTTTTTGAGCCAACTCGAAGGCATTACCGCCCCCGAAGAAAAACGCAAGCGCATCGGCGCCACCTTTCTGACCGTCAAAGACAAGGAAATGGCCAAACTCCACCTCGATTTCAACCAGTGGATGACCGCACAGGGCACCATTTATCCCGACACGATCGAAAGCGGCGGCACCAAAAACGCCGACCTGATCAAAACCCACCACAACCGCGTGAAGGAAGTGATGGACCTGATGGAAAAAGGCATGCTGCTCGAGCCGCTGGCCGACTTGTACAAAGACGAAGTGCGCGCCTTGGGCGAAGAACTCGGCATTCCGCACGACCTGGTTTGGCGGCACCCGTTCCCCGGCCCGGGTCTGGGCGTACGCCTGCTCTGCAGCGACGGCAAAGGCACCTTCGAAACCAACGACTCGACCCCGGGCCTCGGCGAATACCTGCAAGCCAACCACATCCAAGGCCGGATACTACCCGTCAAGAGTGTCGGCGTACAGGGAGACGGACGCACCTACGCGCAACCTTTCCTGCTCACCACGCCCTCGCTCGACTGGAAGGCCTGCGAGCGCTTCAGCACCGAACTGGTCAACCGCTTCAAAACCATCAACCGCGTCATCTGGCAGGTGGGCAGCGTCAGCGATGAAATGCCTGTTTTGACCGAACAATACGCCACCGCCGAACATTTCGACGAACTTCGCAAATTCGACGATATCTGCACCCGCTTCCTCCGCGAAAACCACCTGTACGAGGCCATCTGGCAGATGCCCGTGGTACTGACTCCGTTGCGCAGCGCGGGCAAGCCCTGCATCGTGATGCGCCCGGTCAACAGTTCGGAGGCCATGACCGCCAACTTCGCCGAAATCGACCAACAGCTGTTGCAAGGCTTGTGGCAGCGCTTTATGGCCGAAGGCGCCGGATCGCTGTGGTACGATGTGACCCACAAGCCCCCCGGAACCATCGAATGGGAATAATTCATCTTTTTTATGACAGGATTTAATCTTTTTGATTATCTTTGCGTCAAACAAACGAAAAACATTAAAATTAAAGCATATGAAAGCAAAAGTATTTTTTCTGTCTTTGATGTGTCTGATTTGCGGTAGTGTTCTGGCACAAGAAGCTCCGGCAGCAGACCTCGAGTTCAACGAAAGAGTGCACGACTTCGGTCAAATCAACGAAGAGAACGGCAAAGTGACCACGTTCTTCGAGTTCACCAACCTGACCAATGTTCCTTTGACCCTGACCAACGTGCGCGCCTCTTGCGGCTGCACCACTCCGCAATGGTCGAAAGAACCCATTGCTCCGGGTAAAAAAGGGGTGATCACCGTTACTTACAACCCCAAAGGCCGTCCGGGCAACTTTAACAAGAGCATCACGCTGACCTACGTACTGGCCGGCGACACCGAATCCAAAACCGCTGTAGTCAACATCAGAGGCGAAGTGATTCCCGCACCGAAACCCGAACCCGCCCAATAAATCGGTCGGAAAAAACCACAAAAAGTCTGTACGCAATCCTGCGTATAGACTTTTTTTTGTATCTTTACGCAAGCAATCCGCCCATGAAACGATTTTGGAGTATAGTCTTTTTCACCGTCCTGCTGCTGAGCGGCCTGCAGGCAGCCCCCGTTGTCGTATGGGACAACGACAGCGTGAACGTGGGGGTCGTCACCGAAGAGGATGAAGAAATCGAGTGCGCATTTTTCTTTTGCAACGAGGGCGACGAAACCTACGAAATCAACCGCATCGAAGCCTCGTGCGACACCCATGTGACCAGCTACTGGAGCCCGATTCCCGACTCCAACTACACGGGCTACGTTTGGGTCAGAATGGGGGTGCAGGGGCTCAAAAACGGAGCGTTTCAAAAACACATCTACCTCTACTCCAACACCCAGACCTACCGGCTGGTCATCTATGGCACGATTGATTTTCCGGTTAAGGTTTTAATCAACCCGATAGAATAACGCCGACCTCGAGGCACAACTTGCCGAATTAGAGGAACTGCTCAAAAACTACTTCAAGGAATAAGATCAGCCCTCGGGAGCGGCATCGACGGTGATTTGACGGCGGAAGGCCTCGCCAAGGCAAATCAGGGTCTCGGTGCTGGCAATCCCCTCGATGGACTGGATATGATCGTGAATAATGCTCAAAAAGTGACGGTTGTCACGCGCATAAATCTTGAGGTACATGGCATATTTGCCCGTCGTGTAATGGCACTCCACCACTTCCGGGATTTTCTTCAACTCCTCCACCACATGGCCAAACATGTTGGCGTCTTTGAGAAACAGCCCCATATAGGCACAGGTGTTATAACCGACCTTGATCGGGTCAATCAAGAACTCCGAGCCTTTGATGACGCCCATCGACGTCAGTTTCTGGATACGCTGGTGGATGGCGGCACCCGAAACATTGCACTCGCGCGCAATTTCAAGGAAGGGGGTACGCGCATTTTTTGAAATGAGATGCAGGATCTTCTGATCGAGTTCGTCTAACTGTATGGCTGCCATTGGGTCTGATTTTTGATTTTGGGTTGAACGTTACAAAGATAATATTTTTAGGCCCATTTGCATACACATTTGCAGATTTTGTCGTAATTTTGTATGCAAAACATTGTTCAACAACATAAATTCTACAGGAATGACCAAAGAACCGGCACTCGACCTCTACACGATTCTGCCTCAGACCCGTCCTTGGGACACCTTGTCGGCCGAACAGCTGGCCTATGTGATTGGACAATCCAAACTGCAAAACATCAAGAAAAACGGCCTCATCTATGCCGAAGGCGAAGATCCGCGGACGCTGATTTGCATTTTGAGCGGCAAAGTCAAGATTTTCAAAACCGGCATCGAAGGGCGCAACCAAATCGTACGCATTGTCAAAGCGGGCGAAATGCTGGGCTACCGGGCCATGTTTGCCGAAGAGAAATACGTCACCACGGCCACCGCGTTCGAGCCTTGCGCCATTCTGGCCATTCCCAAACAAGTGATTCTCGACCTGCTGCACGCCAACAACGAGCTGGCCTTCGCCTTTATCCGGTATTTGTCGATCGACCTGGGCATCGCCGACGCACGTTCGGTTGTGCTGACCCAGAACCACATCCGCGGCCGCCTGGCCGAATCGCTGCTGCACATCTACGAATACAACGGGGTGGAAGAAACGACCGGCAACCTGGCCATCAGCCTGTCGCGCGAAGACTTGGCCGGCCTGTCGAACATGACCACCTCCAACGCCATCCGCACCCTCTCCTCCTTTGCCGAAGACGGGCTTATCCAAGTCAGCGGCCGCAAAATCCGGCTGCTCGACCTCGAACGCCTGCGCCACATCGCCAAATTCGAATAATAAAGAGTTTCGCTACTTTGCCCGGTTGTCGAACAACGTGACCGGCTTGCGGCTCATCGCCGGATGGGTAATCTGATGAATGACATCCACCGGCAAAGTGGCAATTTCGGGAGCCACCCTGACACGCGTCCTGAACCGGTCCTTCAGGTCCTTGATGGCATCGAACGCCGTTTGTTGGCGCAACCCGACCGTAATCACCACATTGTCGGTTTCGTTATCGGTGGTCGAAACGGTGATGAAATAATTCTCCACATAATCGGTATTGTTCAGCACATCGGTCAGTGCAGGCGGATAGAGGGTCGTACCCTTGTATTTGATCATGTGGTTTTTGCGACCGACAATCGGGCTGATACGGGGCGACCAGCGGCCGCAACGGCACTGGTCGTAGAACATGGCGGCCATGTCGCCCGTCTTAAAGCGCAGCAAAGGCATGCCTTCGACCCCGAGGGTGGTAATCACCACTTCGCCCACCTCGCCGGGAGCGACGGGGGCGCCGTCTTCGCCGATAATCTCGGCAATCAGCAACTCGGGATGCAAGTGCCCGCCACAGCTGTAGGCACACTCCGAAAAGGTGGCGCTCATCTCGGTCGAAGAGTAGGTGGCAAAGAGGTCCACGTCCCACTTTTCCTTGATTTTGCGGCCCAACGAATTGAGCTCAAAATGAATGTCGCGCATACCTTCGCCAATGCCGATTATGCGCTTGACGCTCGAATGGCGGTAGTCGATTCCGTGCGCCTCGGCATATTCGATCAGGCGCAGGATAAACGAGGGGATACACATCAGGGTGTCGGGTTGCAGACGACGGATCGTGTCCCATTGCAGCTCGGGGATACCGTTGCCGACACGGATGGCGCCGGCGCCCAACTTGCGCAAGCCCAAAAAGTAGGCCATTCCGGCCATGAACCGCTTGTCGAGGGTCACCATCAGCTGTACCCGGTCGCCCGGCTCAATGCCCGCGCAACGGAACGAAACCGCTTCGTTGTAGGCCAGACGCTCCAAATCGCCGTCGGTGCAGGCAAAGGTCACCGGATCGCCCAAGGTTCCCGAGGTGGTGATGTAATCGACAATGCGCGTACGGTCAACACACAGAAAATCGGCGTTGCGCTGCTGCAAATCGGTTTTGGTGGTGAACGGAACCGACCGCAAATCCTCTAAGGTACGGATGTCGGCGGCAACGATGCTCTGTTTGGCAAACAGGGCGCGATAAAAGGGCGAATGTTGCTGAAGGTAGTCCAATTGTTTGCCCAACAGGTGCTCTTGCAGGCGTTTGATCTCTTCGGGCGATTGGAATTCGATGTCGGAATACGGCTGTTTCATAAGCGGCTTTCTTTATAGAGCCAACCACGCCGCTCGCAGTTTTTCCAATAGGGATTTTCGGCGACATGGCAGTTCTGGTCCATTTGTGTATATTGCGCCTGAATGAACTGGCGCATTTGTTTTGATTTTTCCTGATAAGTCTCACCGAAACGGTGGTCATCGGCCGGAATGCGGGGGAGGAATTTCCATTCGACCCAAGCGGCGGAGATATAATCGGCCTGAAGTTTGGAATAGGCCATTCCCGTGCCGTACATCACCGAAGGGATCATATCCAAGCGCCATTTGTCGGCAACATAGAAGGCGCCCTTACGGAAACGGTGAACGGCAAAGTCGGTCGAACGGGTCCCTTCCGGGAAAATCATGATGCTGCATCCCTGACCGACCGCCTCATCGATGCGGGCCTCGACATTTTCGAGCCCTGCGTCGGCGGCGACATAGCCGGCATAGCGCACCAACAGGCAGAACGGCGACTTGTGCCACACCCAGTCTTGGGTGACAATGATGATTTTGGGGCTCAGGCCCATCACCATCAGCAAATCGAGCAACGACTGGTGGTTGGCTATCAGCACCGCCGGACGGTCGAAGGTTTCGCCGGACCGGTCGATGTGCATCCGTACTCCGAAGGCCGAGCGGTACGACAGGCGGGCGAAATACTGCAACACCCAGCGGAAAGCGTACTGCCGGCGCGCTTTTTTGAGCGGCAAAAGCAGCGGCATGAGCAGGTGCAGTATCAGCAACGAGAGCAAAACGACCGCAAACGCGATACTGGTCCGCAGCAGGCTGCCCAAGGTATGCGGAAAACCACCCTTGCGCACCGGGGCGGCAATGAAGTGTTCGAACATCCAGGGCAGCAGGACGTAGGCCATCAGCACCACCACTCCGATGCCAAGCAGCGACACCAGGGCCAGCGAATGGATGGCCGGGTGGCGGGCAAAGAGCAAGGCCCCCATGCCGATCATGGTAATCAGCGCCGAAAAGAAGATGGCGGTTTTGTGGACCGAAAGGGTCTTACGGCCATCGGTGTATTCGCCCCGAAGCCCGTCGAGCACAAAGATACTGAAGTCGTCGCCCACGCCGAAGATAAACGACGAGAGCACGATGTTGACGATGTTGAAGCGGATGTCGAGCAGGGCCATCAGGGCGGTAATCACCACCCAGCTCAAACACATCGGCATAAAGGCCAGCAAGGCCAGTTCGATGCGCCGGTACGACAGGCATAGCACCGCAAAAATCAGCAAAGACGAAATCCACAGCACCCGGTCGAAGTCGTCATTGACCTGCTGGGCCACTTGGGCGATGTAGTAGCTGCGTTCGGCCACGTACGAATGTCCGTCGAGCCGGCTGAAGTTGTGTTGGTCGGCCCCTTCGGGCAAATCCACCCGGGTCAGAAACAGGGTGACATCCTCGTGCGGCTCGACAAACAGTCCCATCAGCGTGGCCAAAAAGGCGGAGTCTTTTTCCAACTCGGCAGGCCGGAAACCAGCCCCGACACGCGACAAAAAGCCGTCGAAGGCCGAAGGTTTGAAGCCCACCTGCGCCGCCGTTTCGGTCAGCAACCGGCGAAGACGGGCCTGCCGGGCATCGGTCCAGTATTGCTGCCAGCGTTCGTAGGCCCGGGCTTGCGTGGCCGTATCGGGCAGAAAACTTGCCACCGAGGCATAGCCGGTCAACTCGCCCGCCGCCAAAGACCGCTGCGCCGAATCGGCCGTTGCGCGGTAGCTTGCGGCATCGGTTGCCACCAGCCAGCCTTGCTCGGAAACACCGACCGCTTGGTTCATTTCTTGTCGGGCCTGCTTCAACCGGGGGGTCTCAAAATTGAGGTGCATCATGTCGTAGTCGAACCGCACCTGCTGGCAATAGCAGAAACCGACTACGGTAAGCGCCAGCATCGAAAGCACCAGCCACGGATTGCGGTCGTAGCGATAGGCGTTGGCCCGGTCGATCAGTCGCAGTAGGGCGGACTGGCTTTCGGGTTCCACCCGCAACAGATGCGGCAGGAATATCAGGCAGAACAACGTGGTTCCGACCAGGGTGCAGGCGGCAAACAGGCCGAAATCCTGCAAAAGCGGCGAATGGGTAAACTGCAAACCGACAAAGGCGCCGATGGTGGTGAAACTGCCTACCGTCAGCGGATAGGCCAGTTCTTCGACCAGTTGCCGGCGACTGGCGCAATGCTTCGAGTGGGCGAGCAAGTGCACCGAATAGCTGAGGGCGATGCCCATGACCACCGAGCCGGTGCCGACGGCAATGGCGGAGATGCTCGATTGGAAGAGCCACACAAAGGCCAACGCAAACAGCATGCCATACAAGACGGGCACAATCAGCAGCACGATGTTCCGTACGCTGCGCAGCGACCCCCACACCAGCAGTACCACCAATAGCAGGGCCACCGACATGGTCACCGCCAGATCGCGCTGCACCTGACGGGCGTTGTAACAGGCAATGACAGGAGCGCCGTACAACTGGATCCGGCACTCGGGGTATTCGGCCTCGAGCCGGGCCACCGTCTGCTCCGCAATTTCGGTAAAGGCCTCGTTGAATGCGGCGTCGCGCTCTTTGACCGGCGCGTCGAGAAAACAGACCAACGTCGAAAAGTCGTTGGAAAACAGGGCACCGTCATACACCGACATGCCGGCATTTCCGCCCAGCTTCTGCAAGTTGTCGAGCGCACCGCCGGCCAGCATAAACGGGTCGTTGAGAATCATATCGCCCATACCGGCCCCCACGGGCGAAAGAAGCATCGCATAGTCGTCGGCCAGACACTGGCGGCCATGCTCGTCCACCAGCATCGAATCGAGCCGCTGGTAGGCGGCATCGTCGAGGAACAGGGGCAGGTGCGCATAAATCCACTGCAGGCTGCGGCCAAAGGCCTCCGGGTCTTCGCGGACACTCAGCTGGAGCGGCAGACGCTCCGATTCGGCCGTCAGGCACTCTCGAAAGGCATCGGCCACCTCGAGCAGCAGGTCGGGGTCGGACTCGGCGCTGTCGCGCAGACGAAGCAGCACCACACTGCGGTCTTTCATCTGCAAGTGTTCGAAAATCAGCCGGCCGTCGCCATCGGAAGCGCCGGGAATAAAATCGGTAATGTCCTGACGGAACGAAATGTGCGAAGCCATCCATGCCAGCAACACGACCGAAACGGCCAGCAGCCCCAAGCGCAACGCACGCCGGGTCGCCAGATAATCGTATATGCCGACAAACAGTTTTTTCATGACTTTCTTCTGAATATAGCCAATATCAGCCATACCAACAGGACACCGGCCATACCGGCCAGAACCGACAGGGCCAGGGCGCCGACCACATAGTCGATGCCACAGGTGGCCAAGGTCGAAATGCTGATATTTTCAAAGTCGAGCAGCATGGGGCTCGAAAGCAGCTTGCAGCCCAGCCAGTAACTGCCAAACAGCACAAAGGGGATAAAGGGCGGCAGGCTGATATTGTTGCCGATAAGTGTCACCAGTTTGTTGAGGCCGAAAACCTTGGCCAGCGCCCAGGCGATAATCAGCTGATAACCCCAAACCGGCCAGATGCCGACACACACGCCCAAGCCAAAAGCGCAGGCCAGACGGAAATTGCTTTCGGGGGTGTGCACCACGTTGTCGTTGAGGTAGCGCTTGACGTTGTTCCAACTCAGTTTGCGCAAAAAACGCCAGGGATAGTACACCAACAGGGCGACCAGCACCAGGTAGGTGTTCAGCAGCGAAATGCGCGTAAAATCGCGGAGCGGCTTGAAGTGCGACACCCGTTCGCCTGCCGGCGGATAATAGACCTTGACGGGCACATTGGCCACCCGCACGTCCTTCCAGGCCATGCGCACCAAAACTTCGACCTCGAACTCGTAGCCCGACCCGACAAAACGCATTTTCGGAAGATCGCGAAGCGGATAGGCGCGGAACCCCGATTGGGTGTCGTCCATCCGAATGCCGGTTTCGACCCGGAACCAGAAGTTGGAGAAACGGTTGGCAAAGGTGTTTTTGCCGGGCATGTTCTCGGCATGCAAGTCGCGCGCCCCCACCAACATCGAACCAGGATGCTGCTGCAACTCGCGGACAAAGACCGCAATGTCGTCGGCATAGTGCTGGCCGTCGCTATCGAGGGTCACCGCATAGTCGTAGCCCAGCGATGCGGCATAGCGCATGCCGTATTTGAGGGCATGGCCCTTGCCGCGGTTTTTTTCGTAGGAGAGCACCGTGATGCCGGTGCGCGATGCGAGCAGGCTGGCCGTGGAATCGGTCGAGCCGTCGTTGACCACAAGGATATGGCTGGTATAGGTCTGAACCGAATCAATCACCTGCATCAATGTTTTTTCATTGTTGTAGGTGGGAATGAGCACGACGATGTGCAAGTCGTCGATAGCCTGTCGTATTTGTTCGTTTTCCAGTCGGTCCATCAATGTCGGATGTCGAAGCGGGCTGCATCGACAGGTTGGCCTGTGCGCGTACCGCTAAACATATAGACCGCAAAGTTACCATTTTTTTCGTTCATTCGGAGACTTATAAGCGATAAATCCGCTTTTTGATAGCAGAGCACCACCGAACGGTAGGGATTGGAGGCCGAATTTTCCCAGACCAAGGTCAGCTGGTAATGGTCGTCCGTTTCGACGGCCGTAATCTGACCGGTCTTGCGACCGAAGCCCATCGCCGCGATGTCGCCGCGCATACAGGCAAGCAAAAGGCGCTGCAGGCCGCGTGCCGAAGGGTTCTGCCGGACATTGGTCTGCATCCGGCGGCCGCCGTTGACCATCAGCAGATCCTCGCCGTTGACACAGAGCAGGTCGCCGGCCGGGTCGTCGTAATGCAAGGCCATTTTGTCGGGAGCCGCATAGTAAAAACGCCCCGACGCCTTGACATCCGACTGCAGGGCCTCGACGTGACGTGTTTCGACAAAACGGCTTTCGATCGACGTGGCTGTGGCGGAAACCGTTTTCAGCCGCTGCAAGAACGCGGCTTTTTCGGATTCGGACAGCGTTTTTTGGGCACACGCCGCTACCGCACAGACAAGCGACAATAAGAGGAATACCGTTTTTTTCATAAGCTTGGAGTTGTTATCGTATAAGACCGCTCGCGAAGTCCTTCGATTAAAAGCCGGAGCAAAATTTCGCTGTCGGGCCGGTCGTCGTGCAACAGCAGGATGGCGCCGGGCTTCAGCCGACGGAAAATCCGGTCGGCCACGCGCTCCCGCGAGCGGGAAGCCACGGTGTCGTACGAACGGATGCTCCAACCGACCGCCTTCAGCCCCAACCGACCGACAGCCTTGGCAATCGGCGGGTTGGTCACCCCAAAGGGAGGCCGGAACAACACCGGCCGCTGCCCGGTAATGGACTGGAGGGTATCGCAGCAACGCTGCAAGTCTTCGGCAATGGCCGCCGCCGACTGCATGGGAAAAGACGACTGGTGCCGCCAGGTGTGGATGCCGATCAGATGGCCGTCGGCGACCATTTGCCGCAACAGGTCGGGGCATTGTTGCGCCCGCTCCCCCACGACAAAAAACAGGGCTTGGAGTTGGTGCTCGCGCAACACGTCGAGCACCTTGGCGGTTTGGACCGGATCGGGCCCGTCGTCAAACGTCAGCAGCACCGAGCGGCCGGTCTGCGGCAAGCGGCACAAGGCCTTGAGATAGACGCCCGAGGCGATGCTGTACGAGGCGTAGAACATAAAGCCCAGCAGCAACAAAACACCTATGCCGACACCCCACACCATCATACGGGGAACACTTGCAGAACGGACGGTGCCGTATCCAGATAATGGTGCCGCAGGGCGACGGGCTGTGTCAGCGGCCCGTGGGCCAGACAATCGGACAGGGCTTGCGCCGAGCGGGTCGGAAAATAGCCGCCGTCCGGCTCTTCCGAGGGGGATTCTGCCAAAAATTCGGGCTTTTCCAAACGGGCCAGCGCCCCTTGGGGATCGGCGTTGAGCAAAAAGAAGCAGGCACCTTCGCCATAACCTTCTGGCCAGCCCAAACGACGGATCACCGCCTCGAGGGTCGGGGTTTTGAAATCGAAGGCTCCGAGCAGGACACAAGCGGCCTCGCCCGTTTCAATCAGGCTGACCGCATCGAGCACGGCGCTCTCAAAGCTGCGCCCGCGATGGGTATAGGTCATGTTGTACGAGACATTGCCGGTCAGCAAGGCGATTTGTCCGCCAACGGTATTGAAAGTCGATTGGATAAAAGGCGTGGGATTGAGCAGCTGCTCATCGTTTTCGAGCAGGTTTTTCAAAAACTGCTCGCTCTCGGCCAGACAGCCGAACCCCGTGGCGGTGACGATGGCATCGACCGTCGGGTTGCCGGCATTGCGCAGGCACTGCATGGCCGCCCCCACCGAACTTTTGAGCAGACGGCTCATTCTCCGGCGCATACCGGCGTCCGGAATCAGATCCTTGATATCATCGGTCAAGGTCAGGTCAGAGGCGATGGCGTGGATATAGGCGTTCATTTTCCAAAAATCAAAGTGCTGCAGTTGCCGCCAAAGCCGAAAGACGAGCTCATAACATAGCGCAAGTCTTTGGTTTGCAAGCGGGTAACCGGTTGCAACTGCGGATGGGCAGACATCGGTTGTTTGAAATTCAGGTTCGGCCACAGGCTGCCAGTCTGCAGCGACAAGACCGAAATCACCGCCTCGATGGCGCCGGTGGCAGCCAGGCAATGGCCGGTCAGCGGTTTGGTCGAGCTGAAGGGCGGCACTTGGAATCCGAATACGGCGGCCATGGCCGCCGACTCCGAGGCATCGTTGTT
>JAGCZK010000020.1 GCA_017960065.1 Paludibacteraceae bacterium | reverse complement strand
TTCGCCGGCGCGGCAAACGACCGGTCCGAGGTTGTCGCTGTCGTCGAGGAAGGTTCCCAAGCGTACGCCGAGAGCCCGTGCGATTTTAATCAACGGAGCCAGCGAAGGGATGTTCTTGTTCTCTTCAATTTCGCGAACAATTGCGATGTCCAGGCCGCTGTTTTCGGCCACTTGTTCGAGGGTCAGTTTCTTGTCTTCTCGGATGCCTTTGATCTTTTCTCCGACTAATTTTCTTGTTGCCATAAATCGCTGTCTTTTACAAATAGGCCGCAAAGATAACGATTTTTTTATAAACAAGCGTTTTTTAGTAGGAATTCTATCGAAAAAAGACAATTATTTTATAGTCCAAAAGAAAAAGTTGCCTTTTGGTTACGAATTAAAAGGTTCTGCTGCGATAACGGACTCACACGTCCCACGAAATGAAGAGGTAGGAGTGGTTGATGATGTCGGGTGTGATGATTTCGAGCTTGTACCCCAAGGCCTGATAATGCTCAATCACCTCGTTGACGTAGCGAATCCCCTCGTTCTCATAGTCGATGCACAGGCAAAGCGAACCGCAACGCGCTTTGTACAGGATGAGCTCGTCAATTTTCTTGAACGAGTTGATCAGTTCGGTGTCGGGCGTCACGCCGCCGTGAGCGATGAGTTTCACGCTGGCTGCGTCCGGACTCTTCTTCTTGAACATTTTTCCAAACATAGCGGTCTGATTTATACAAGTTATCCAACAATGCAAATATAAACTTTCCCTTTTAAAAAAACAAAAAAGGCGACAGCCAATCCCGTCGAAAAGGGCGTGAGTCGAAAATTATTTCAAAAATATTGCGTTGTATGATACAATTATTTTACCTTTGTCGCTGACAAAATTAACCCACAAAAATCTGTTTATGAGTGCAAATCAATTATCTCAAAAAGGAGCCGCTGGCAAACGCATCATCTACACCATGTTTTGCATTGTAGCGGCTTTCATCCTTGTTCCCACCTGCGTAGTGCGCTGCACCCGCGTGGATTCGGCCGAGGTCGGTATCAAGTTCAGCAAGCTGTCGGTCACCGACCAAGGCAAACTCGACGCCACCACCTGCTCGGGTTTCGTGTTCTACAACCCCATCACCACCGATGTGTACACTTATCCGACCTATATCCAACGGGTGGATTACGATCCCTTCACCGTTACCACGCGCGACGCCGCTGTCTTCACGATGGACCCGGTGCTGGCCTATCAGCTTAACCGGGCCCGTGCCATCGATGTGTTCACCAAGTACCGCGTGTCGCTCGAAGACATTGAGTCGGGCTATATGCGTACGGCGATCTACGACGCTTACCGCATCACGGCCAACCAATATACCAGCGACGAACTGATGGCCAGCCGTGCCAAGTTTGAGGCAGAGGTGCGTGCCATGCTCGATGCGTCGCTTTCGAGCGAGGGTTTCCTGGTGACCGAGTTTACCTCGCACATCAACCCGCCCCAATCGCTGCAGGCTGCCATTGATGCCAAGAACCAGGCGATTCAGGAGTCGCTCAAAGCCGAAAACGAGGTGAAGAAGGCCGATGCCAACGCCAAAATCGCCATTGCCAAGGCCAAGGGCGAGGCCGAGGCCATGAAGATCAAGGCCGATGCCGAGGCATACTACAACCGCACGATTTCGGCTTCGTTGTCGGAGAAGATCATCCAAGAGGACTGGATTGAGAAGTGGGACGGCAAGTTGCCGACCTATCAGGGTGGCGGTACGCCGCTGATTACCTTGCCGAAGTAACCGTCTTTGCGCTTGAAATACCAAACGGGCCTCTGCGTTTTGCAGGGGCCCGTTTTGCATGGCATCGCACGAGCTTATCCTTTGCAGGCGATGGCTTCGATTTCGACCAGGGCGTTCTTGGGCAGGGTCTTGACGGCAACGGCCGAGCGGGCGGGGAACGGCTCGCCAAAGAATTCGGCATAGACACTGTTCATGTCGGCAAAGTCGTTCATGTCGGCCAAAAACACCGTGGTCTTGACCACTTGCCGCATCGAGAGTCCGGCGGCCTCGAGAATGGCCTTTACATTGTTGAGCGACTGGCGGGTCTGCTGCTTGATGCCGCCTTCGGCAAAGGCGCCGGTTTGCGGGTTGATGGGAATTTGTCCCGAAGTGAATACGAAACCTCCGGCTTCGATAGCCTGGCTGTAGGGGCCGATGGCGCCCGGAGCCTGATTGGTGCTGATTGCTTTCATGGGTTGGGGGGATTAAAGGTGAATAAAACCGTGTGTTATCGTTTCTTGCGGCAAACGACAATGGAGTGGCCTTGGCCGAGCTGGTCGTGAATGGCCTCGATTTCGAGACCGGCCTCGGTGATGCACTGGCTCAGGTCTTCGGTGTTGTACATTTTGGAGTTGCCGTTGGCGATGGCCGTAAAATACAGGCTGGTCATGGTGAGGCAGAGGGTTGCCGGCTCAAAACGCTGGCGGTCCCACAGGGTCTCCATGATGAACAGGCGGGTGCCCTTGGTCATGGCCGCTTGTGCGCGACGCAGAATCCCCACAATCTCCTCCATGCTGAAACAGTCGAGGAACTGGTTCATCCTAATGGCGTCGAGTCCGCCTTCGCGCACGGGGAATGCAGCTTGCTCGTCGAGTAGGTTGATCGGGTGCCCCGAGATGCGGTCGGCGCCCGGTTTGCCGGCAATATTGGCCCGCATGAGCCCGAGTTGTTGCGGCAAGTCGAGAATGGTGACTTGGATGTCGGGGTCGTAAGCCACGCATTGCAGGGCCCACTTGCCCGTGTTGCCTCCGACATCGTAAAGCGAACGCAGGCGGTATTGGCCGAACAGAATCTTCAGGGCTTCGGGGAAGGCCGAGTCGCTGTAGAAATGGTCGAACCCGACCCAGCTCTTCTGCACTTGGTCGGGCAGGCTCGACAGTCCTTCGTACACAGTCGGCCACGAGCCGAAATGCTTGAGCCCTTCGGGTTTTCCGTTGAGCAGCGCCTCTTCGAGGCGGAACCAGCCTTCGTAATTGACGTCGTGGTTAAAATCGACGTTGACACGGCAGGCCGGGTCGGTGAGCATGAACCAACCCACCTTCGACAGACGGAATTTGTCGGTGTCGGGGTCCACCAAAATGGTGCCGATGCTCAAACTGGCTTCGGTCAGGCATTTGACGGCGTAGTCGGAGAGACGGGTGGCGGCGCAGAGTTCGCTGCGGGTCATGCCGTCGGGCGCGTCGCGGAGCAGGTCGAAAAGACCGAATTTGATCATCAGGCGCGAGGCTTGGAACACCACCGGCCCCCACGCGATGAATTCGGCGAGGCGTTGGGCGTCTTTGGCGCTGTATTGTTCCTGGGTGTATTTCTTTTGCAGTGCGGGAGACAGGTTCATAAGCGATCTTGTTCTATGTGTTTCGGGCGGCTAAGGTACAAAAAAATTGTGAAAAACCGTGCGCATTGTCAGTCAAACAGCTTGCCGTCGCCGTTGAGGTCGAGGGTTTGGGCGAGTTTTTCGATATTGAGGCTGCGCGCCGACGCATCGACAATCTCCTTGTACACGCCGCCGAGGCGGTAAACCTCGTCGGGGTGGCCCCCCTGTTGCACGCGCCCTTCCTGCAGGGCATAGATGTGGTCGCTGTCGATGATTTGCGAAATCGAGTGCGATATGATAATCACCGTGCGGTCTTTTTTGATGGCGTCGAGCGAGGCCTTGATCTGCTCGGTGGCGATGGCGTCGAGCGAGGCGGTAGGTTCGTCGAGGAAGATAATTGGCGGATTTTTGAGGAACATCCGGGCGATGGCGATGCGCTGCTGTTGTCCGCCCGACAGCGCGGTGGCCTGGCTGTCGAATCCGTGCGGCAGGCGTACAATCTGGTCGTAGATATAGGCCTTTCGTGCGGCTTCCTCCACCTCCTCGCGGGTGGCGTCGGGCTTGCCGTAACGGATGTTTTCTTCGATCGAACCTTCGAAAATATGGTTTTTCTGCAGTACCAGGCCGATGTGCTCGCGCAAAAAGCGGGTGTCGTATTCGCGCAAATCCACCCCGTCGAGCTTGATGCTGCCGCAGTTGGGCTGGTAAAATTTGTCGAGCAGGTTGACCACCGTCGATTTGCCGGCACCGCTGAGCCCCACCAGCGCGGTGATTTTGCCGCTGGCAATGTGCATCGAAATGTCGTGCAGTGCCTTGGTGCCGTTGGGATAGGTAAAATCGACATGCTCGATGTCGATATTGCCCGTAATGTGGTCGGGGCGGTAGCTGCCGCTGGTCTCAATCTCGTCGTCGGCGTGCATGATGCCGAAGAAACTCTCGGCATAGACGAGGGCGTCGTTCATGTCGTCGAAAATGCGTTGCAGTTGGCTGATCGGTGCCGTCACATTGGCAAACAGCATGACGTGGTACATGATTTTGCCGATACTCATGCCCGGGTAGTCGATGAGGACCAGGTAGGCCGTGAGAATGATGATGAGGACGGTGCCGAGCTGGCGCACGAAGGTTTTGAGCGCGTCGAAGTAAAACGAGGTGCGGCGCACGTTCATCTGGTTGTCGTAAAACTCGTTCTGTACCTTGCACTGCTTGTCGAATTCGATCTGTTCGCGGTTAAACGACTTGATGACATTGATGCTTTCGATGATGGAGGTGATGCCCTGACTGCGTTTTTCGTGCGACTGGCGCATGTTGCGGCGCCAGCCTTTCAGTTTGCGGGCCTGTCTGACGGTGATGAAGAAATAGACGGGCACGATGCTCAAGGCCGTCAGCCCCACGTAAAAGTTGGCCGAAAACATCAGCACCAGGGCGATGATGGCGCTGGTGAACAGGGGCAGCAGATCGATGAAAAAGTTCTGCACCGTGCGCGACAGGTTCATAACGCCCTGGTTGATACGCGTTTGCAACATACCCGAGGCGTTTTCGCCCTGCGAATAGAAGGCCATCCTGAAACTGAGAATCTTGTCGATGACCGACAGCGACAAGTCGCGCGACACGTTGACCCGCATCCGTTCGCCGAAGTAGTTTTGGGCGTAGGTGATGCCTCCCGAAACCAATTCTTTGGAGAGCAGGATAATGCTGATGACGGTGAGGATCCGGGCAGCCTTGGCCCAGGTGAAATCCACCGTGCCGATGAGGGCGTTGATGGTGTCAACGGTGCGGTCGAGCACAACGGCGTTGACTTGGGCCAGTAGCGAACCTGCCAGCGTGAGCAGCAGGGTGGTCAGCACCATCCATTTGTAGGGTTTGACGTAGGAGCTCAGGTTCTTGAACAGCTGTAACAGATTCATAGGCTTGGAAGGTATGGGGTTGTTCAAGCGCAAAGGTAGCGGTTTTTGTCCAATCCTCCAACAGCCCGAATGCCGAAATGTCCGACCTGCCGGCCAAGGCCGCCGCTTAGGCGTACTCGAGCGCCGATACCGGACGCAGGCGGTAGTCGCGACCGGTATCGAACACCTGGTGCATGTTGTCGGGCAGTTGCGCGATGGCCACCGAGCGGGCAACCATCAGTTCGATGTTGTGCCTGTCGCGTTCGCGCTGCTCTTGCGAATAGCCCTCTTTGAGCGCCAGCAGGTCGGCATAGTAGGCGCTTTTGCGCGCATAGCGCCAAAACAGGTCGCCGTATTGCACGTCTTCCTGAATCCAGGGTTTGGCAAAGCGGTTGTAGTGCACCAGGCTCGGATGGGCCAGCGCCGGCCGGTTGTCGCTCGGCATGGCGTCCCATTCTTCGTCGAGGTAGCGGATCTGGTCTTTGCACAAGGCGTTGAGGTAGTCTTGGTCGGGCGCCACCGAGTCGAAATGCCATTTGTTGAGCAGCTCCAGAAAACGGCTGCCCAGCCCGACTTCGCGCAAGCGCTTGAGGTTGAGCAGCAGCACACCCGAATTGATGTAACGGTGCACGTCCACACCGATGGCCTTTTGGGTGTAGTTGACAAAGGGCGGGATGTCAAAAATCGAGTAGTCGGGGCAGGCGCCGATGAGGCAGTTGCCGAGCGGTTGGCAGTAGAGCCTCGAAATGTCGCCGGGGACGCAGATGTCGCTGTCGATGTAAATGCCCCGGTCGTATTCGGGAAACATGTCGGCAATGAACAGCCGGAAGTAGATGGTCAGCGTAAAGCAGTCGGGGCGGAGGTTGTCGCCCATGCGGTGGGGCGAGATTCCTTCGAAACGCTGGCGCATTTCGACAAACTCGATGCGGGTCTTGCCGTCGGCCAGTGCGGCCAGCCTCCGGCGATGCACTTCGCCAAGTTGCTGGTGCAGCACCACAATGTGGTAGAGGTAGGCCTCGGAGGCGTTTTCGACGAGCGACTGGATGGCCACCGACAAGCAAGGCGCAAAGCGGTCGTCGATGGCAAAAAATACCGGGATAACAGGTGTTTTCATAGGTTTGTTTTAGTGAATGCTATTATTGGTAAATGAATAATGGTCTGTGTGAGGGGTGTCTTCAGAACCGGCCGGGGTGCCAGCCGGCGATGTCGTGCGGGGTGAATTCGTCGGTGAGCGGCCGGCCGTAGGCTTGCTCGTAGGCGGCCTGCTTCTGCTCAAAATCGCGGCGGGCCATCCACAGGCTGTTTTCTTTGAGGCTTTTGGCGGGGTCGGCCCAAATCGGGTCGAGCACATGCAGCACATAGTGCACGTCGGCAAACTCGTCGCGGACGGTGCCCGGCACCTCGCGAATCTCGACAAAGCACGAAATGACCGGCACGCCCAACTTGGCGGCAAAGTGGTACAGCCCCCGTTTGGGTGGCCGCGGTTTGCGGTAGTTGAACCACATTTCCTGCTCGCTGTACATGAGTACCAGCCGCCGCTCGGCCAGCTTTTCGCGCAGCTGCTCTTCGAACAGGCCGCCCAGGTAGGCCGGGTTGTCGGTGAGCGGTATGGCATCGATGTATTTGAGCAAAAAGCCCTGCCAGCCCTTGGCGGCGAAATTGGTGGCCTGGCTCACCGCCACCAGTTTGGGCCGGTGCAGGCGGTCCGACAGCATCCGGATGGTGCAGTTGTCGTCGGGACTGAAGTGGTTGCACGAAACGATGGCGCCGCCTTCGATGCCGGCCACCTTTTCGAGCCCGGTGATGGCGGTGGTTTTTTCCAGCTTGTGCTGAAACCAGTCGGCCAGACGGTTTGCCCAAAAGTTTTTGAACTTGTAGCCGGCCCGGTGCCGGTTGCGGGCATAGCCGGTCACCAAAGAGTCGGCCTCCTCGCGGCTCAACACGGCGTCGTGGAGTTCCACCTTGCGGTGCAGGTCGTGGTCGGCCACCGCCTGGCGGATGTTGTCGATGACAGGGGTCCGTTGAAGTAATCTCATAGCGCCAAACCTTATTTATATATAATCGGGCAGGGCGTGTGTTTTGCCTTGCCCTTCTATCAAAATTAGTCGTTCTGTATGGAGTGGACAAACTTGTTAGGCTTAATTAATAATACAAAAATTATATTAACAAATGGGTTGGCGAATGGTTTTATAGCGGGGTGAAATTTCGCCCTGGGGCGGTTTTCGGAGGCGGTTTCGGGTCGCTGCCCGAATATTCGGCACCAAAAATATTTGCACCTTAATAAAGAAAATGTTTACCTTTGCCCTCCGTTAAAAATTCAATTTCTGCCTTATGAGTAAGAATCTGGTAATTGTCGAGTCTCCTGCCAAGGCCAAGACCATTGAGAAATTTTTGGGAAAAGATTTTGAGGTGACCTCCTCGATGGGGCACATTCGCGACCTCAAGACCAAAGATATCAGCATCGACTTCAAACACGATTACCAACCGATATACGAGGTGCCTTCCGAAAAGAAGAAACTGGTTGCCGAACTCAAGAAAAAAGTGCAAACGGCTTCCGAAGTGTGGCTGGCATCCGATGAAGACCGCGAGGGGGAAGCCATTGCCTGGCACTTGGCCGAAGAACTGAAACTCGACAAGGCGTCCACCAAGCGGATTGTATTTCACGAAATTACGAAAAACGCCATATTGGAGGCCATTGAGCATCCGCGCCAGATCAACCTGTCGCTCGTCGATGCCCAGCAGGCACGCCGCGTGCTCGACCGCATTGTCGGTTTCGAGCTGTCGCCGGTGTTGTGGAAAAAGATCAAACCGTCGCTTTCGGCCGGTCGGGTACAGTCAGTGGCCGTGCGTCTGATTGTTGACCGCGAGCGCGAAATCCAACAGTTCGTCCCCGAATCGTCGTTCCGCATAGCGGCCCAGTTCCGTACCTCCGACGGCGAGCAGTTGTCGGCCGAGTTGTCGGTCCGCTTCAAAACGGCCGAAGAGGCGCAGGCCTTCCTCGACGCTTGCACGAAGGCCAGCTTTACCATCGAAGACATTCAGACGCGCCCGTCGAAACGTACGCCGGCGCCGCCGTTCACCACCTCGACCCTGCAACAGGAGGCCGCCCGCAAATTGGGCTATTCGGTGTCGCAAACCATGATGATTGCCCAGCACCTGTACGAAAACGGTAAAATCACCTACATGCGTACCGACTCGGTCAACCTGTCGTCGCTGGCCATCAATACCGCCAAGGCCGAAATCATCGCCTTTGCAGGCGAAGCGTACAGCAAGGTGCGCCAATACACCACCAAGTCGAAGGGGGCGCAAGAGGCGCACGAAGCCATTCGTCCCACCTATATCAACGAGCATAGCATCGAAGGCACCCATCAGGAAAAAGCCCTCTACGAGCTGAGTTGGAAGCGCACTGTGGCCTGCCAGATGGCCGATGCCGAGCTGGAACGCACGTCGATTTCGATCGGAATCTCTGGCCGGAAAGAAAAATTTGTGGCCGAAGGCGAAGTGGTCAAGTTCGACGGTTTCCTCAAGGTCTATCGCGAATCGACCGACGATGAGGAGAGCGAAGAGGCGGTCAACCGCCTGCCCGAAGTGAAGGCCAACGACGCGCTCGCTTACGATACCATTACCGCCACCGAACGTTTTTCGCAACGCCCGCCGCGCTATACCGAAGCCTCGCTGGTGCGCAAGATGGAAGAACTGGGTATCGGTCGTCCTTCGACCTACGCCCCGACCATCAGCACCATTCAAAACCGCGAGTACGTGCAGCGCGCCGACCGCGAGGGCGAAAAGCGCAGCTATACCCAATTGTCGCTTAAGGGCGGCAAAATGACCCGGCAGACCAAGAACGAAATGTACGGTGCCGAAAAATCCAAGCTGTTCCCCACCGACATCGGTACGGTGGTCAACGACTACCTGGTCGAGCAGTTCCCCTCGATTGTCGATTACAACTTTACGGCCAAGGTCGAGCGCGACCTCGACACCGTGGCCGAAGGCAAGCAGAAATGGAACGCCACCATCGATAAATTCTACCACGACTTCCGCCCGATGATCGAAGAGTCGATGAGCCAGCACCTCGACCACAAGGTCGGCGAACGGGTGTTGGGCACCGATCCAGCAACGGGCCGTCAGGTGTCGGTCAAAATCGGCCGCTACGGCGCCGTGGCACAAATCGGTGCTGCCACCGATAGCGAGAAACCGCTTTTTGCCTCGCTCAAACGCAACCAGTCGATCGAAACCATTTCGCTCGAAGAGGTGCTCGAGTTGTTCAAACTTCCGCGCTTGCTCGGCCAGTTCGAGGGTGCCGACGTGAAAGTGGCCGTAGGCCGCTTCGGCCCGTACGTGGCTCACAACGGCCAGTTCTGCTCGCTGCCCAAGGGGGTCGATCCGCTTACCATCGGATTGGACGAGGCGACGGCCCTGATTTTGGCCAAACGCGAAGCGGAGGCCAACAAGTTGCTCAAGACCTTCGACGAAGATGCCGAAATGCAGTTGCTCAACGGCCGCTACGGCCCCTATCTGAAAAAGGGCGACAAAAACTACAAGCTGCCCAAAAACTGCGTGCCGGCCGAGTTGAGCTATGCCGACTGCCTCAAAATCATTGAAGAAACTCCCGAAAAACCGGCTGGCGGTTTCCGCCGTCGGCGCAAGTAAGCGTTTGCTTCTCAGGGAATAAAGCGCCGGATGGCATCCGCCACGGCGTCTTGGTCATTGGTGAGCGGCGACACAAAGCTGGCCACCGCCTTGACTTCGTCCTGTGCGTTTTGCATGGCCACGCCGATACCGGCATATCCCACCATGGTCCGATCGTTGTATCCGTCGCCGCAACTCATCAGGTGTTCGCGCGAACTGCCGATGAGGTTGAGCAGGCGCTCGAGCGACTGGGCTTTGTCGATGCCCTGGGGCATGATTTCCAAAAAGTAAGGTTCCGAGCGATAGATGCTCAATCCCCGAAACCGTTGTTGCATTTCTTTTTCGACCTTTGCCAGGTGGTCGGGTTCGGCCAGCAGCAGGCATTTGGGCGTGTGGAAAACCGTGGCTTCGACCAGGTTTTCGACCTGACGGGTCGGCATCTTGTTGATCTGGGCCTCGCGCTGTACATATTTGTAGGTGGGGTTTTCGGTCAGAATCGCCCCGTCGCTGTACGAGATGATTTCGGCTTTCAACTCTTTGGCGGCGGCGTACAGGGCCGGCAGGATGGCCGGTGCGAGGGCGTTTTCGTACAGCACCTCCTGGGTGTCGGCCTGGGTGATTTTGGCTCCGTTAAACGAGAGGATGTAGCCTCCGTATTTGGCCAGGTTGATTTTGTGGGCGGTGTTGAGGATGCCGTAGGTCGGGCGTCCCGAAACCAGGGCCACCTTGACACCGGCTTGCTGAATGCGCTCCAGCTCGGCGAGGTTGGCCGGCGAAATCTCTTTTTGGCTGTTGGCCAGGGTGCCGTCGATGTCGAGGGCCACCAAATCGATACGGGTGGGGCTTTCTGGTACTGCGTGTGGCATAAGCGGGCCGGTTTAACGTAAGAAGAATTTGATCAGACGTAGTTTTTTCCAGGAGTAGGGCGGGTAGCGGAAGGCGAAGTCGCCTGCCTGCGCCTTGATGACCACCGATTTCGGATGGGTAAAGGTGTCGAATCCCCATTTGCCGTGGTATTGCCCCATGCCGCTGTTGCCGATGCCCCCAAAGGGCAGGTGGCGTGTGGCCACATGCATCAGGGTGTCGTTGATGCAGCCTCCGCCAAACGGAAGGTTGTGCATCACATAGCCGATGGTGTCGGAGTTGGTCGAAAACAGGTACAGGGCCAACGGTTTTTCGTGGCTGCGCACATAGTCGTATACTTCGGACAGGTGCTCGTAGAAGATGACGGGCAAAATCGGGCCGAAGATTTCCTCTTGCATGACGCTGGCTTCGCGATTGCCGATTTCGAGCAGCGTCGGGGTGATCGTGAGCGTGTCGGTGCGGATATCGCCACCGGCCAGCACTTTTCCGTCTTGCAGATATGCCGTCAGCCGGTCGAAGTGCCGGCGGTTGATGATGCGGCAGTAGTGCCGGCTTTCGAGCGGTTTGTCGCCGAGCAGTTGGGCAAACGCTTTTTCGAAGGCTTCGACGAGGCGCTCGCGCAGGCTGCGGTGCACCAGCAGGTAGTCGGGGGCCACGCAGGTTTGCCCGGCGTTGATGACTTTGCCAAAGAGGGTGCGGCGCATGGCCAGATCGAGGTCGGCCGTTTCGTCGATAATGCAGGGGCTTTTGCCGCCCAACTCCAGCGTGACGGGGGTGAGGTGCTCGGCGGCATGCTGCATCACAATTTTGCCCACGCGGGGGCTGCCGGTGTAAAAAATATAGTCGAAACGCTCTTGCAGCAGGGCCTCACTCACGTCGATGCCGCCTTGGCATACGGTCACCCACTCGGGCGGGAAGGTTTCGGCGACGAGGGTGGCGATGACTTGCGAGGTGGCCGGGGCCATTTCCGAAGGCTTGACCACGGCGCAGTTGCCGGCGGCGACGGCGGCGATGAGCGGGTCAAGGGCCAGCAAAAACGGGTAGTTCCACGGGGCGATGATGAGGCAGCAGCCGTAAGGCTCAGCAACGATCCGGCTCTTGGCGGGTTGCAGGGTGATGGGGGTGGTCGCCTTTTGGTCGGCGGCGAGGCGGCGCACATTTCCGATAAAGTAACGCAGGTTGGCCAGGGCCATCCCGATTTCGGTCATATAGGCTTCGCCGGCGGGCTTGCCGAGGTCTTCGGCGAGTGCGCGGGTGATGTCTTTTTCGTGTTTGCGGATGTTCTTCCGAAGGAGCTTGAGGGCGTCGCGGCGTTTGTTTACGTCGCGTGTCTGGTCGGTGTTGAAATACAGTCGCTGCTGCGCGACGAGTTGCGGAATTTCCATAAGTTTAAGGATTACTGAGGCAAAGATAGTGATTTTTGTCGTCTTTGTTGTACATGAAAAATAACAATGCGAACGGAAATGAATCGTCCATTCCTCGTTACGAAACTGCAGTCAATTTCTTAACATATTTTAATAAAACGGAGGGGGTATTTTTAAATATTGTCGTTATTTTTGAGAAACAAATTTTTAACCGAAAATCTAAACGATGAAAAAGACTTATCTGTATCTGCTTCTGGGAGTACTGTGCCTTCCAGGCAACCTTTCCGCCCAATTGAAAGTGTCAAGCGATGGAACTACAAATACCAACACAGTCAAAAACAAAGAAACGGTCTTCTCAAAACGAGTCGGACTTAATCTGCCAGACTACAATTCAACACCAGTTTCAACTTTGTCAATCGGCTCTGTTGGGAATACGTCAACAACGGCCTACATTCTATACAAAAATTCCGTAGGAATGCAGGTGAGACCAGAAAGCCAAACATACGTTTCCTTGGGCATTCAAAGTCTTGTTGCGCCAACGTTTGCACAGTCAAATGTCTTATATAACCCTTTCAACTTGGCGGTAAGAGGTGTCGCTGGGAACCATTCCCGCTTAACAACCAAGCGGTCGATAGGAGTGTCCGCGTTGCTTTGCGACAAAAAAGACAACGGTTCTGCACTTTACGCCGGAATAACCGAATCCGAATTCACCCATGATGGCCGCTATGCCGCCTACATCAACGGCAACGCCA
>JAGCZK010000190.1 GCA_017960065.1 Paludibacteraceae bacterium | reverse complement strand
TGGTGACCATGACAAGGTCGAAGTCGAGCTTTTGGGCAATGAAGTGCAGGTTGCGGATAACTCCAGGCAAAAAGGTCATTTCTTCGAGCGAGTTCACCTGCTCGGTTACGGGCGGCTCAACGATAATCGTGCCGTCGCGGTCGATAAACAAGGCTTTCTTGAGGGTTTTCATACAATGGTCCGTTCCTTGGGGTTTGACACTGTGCAAAGATACGTTTTTTTTCTGGAAAAGGCGCACTTTGTTGGCGAAACCTCCGCAGCGGGGGCTATTCCCCGACAGGGACATCGTCTGTAACCGTACGTACCGCCCAGCCAACGGTGGCACAGCCGATCAGACCGGCCACGGCCACCATGATGCGTACAGGTGTCGAAGAGATGAAAAAGATGCACGAAATGCTGCACATGACCACCATACAGCTGATGGCCGAGGCCTTCGCTTTGCGCGACATCCCTTTCTTGCGCTCAAAATCACGGATGTAAACGCCTAACCTGGAGGCGAGTAGCCATGCCTGCAGTCGGGGGCTGCTGCGGTAAAAGGCCCATGAGGCCACTAAAAGAAACGGGGTGGTGGGCAAACCGGGGACAACGACGCCTACCGCTCCAAGCCCTACGCACAACAACCCTAAGGCAATAAACGCATATCGTTTCATCGGATACGGATTTTTTTATTGCGCAAAGTTAGGCGTAATTGTTTGCCGGTTTCTTAAATTTGAATTAAGAAAATGATTAACTTTGCGCAAAAGTAAACCGTTTGCCATGTCGAGACTGCCGCTAAGCCTGACCGCTGTCGCCGTGCTTGCCCTTGTGGTGCAGGCCCGGGCCGAAGTTCCGGACGAACTACACCCCGAAATCGGGGAGTGTGTCGAGTTGGCGGACGGCAAGTTCAGCCTGACCCTCGAAAGCCGCAAGCAAAACTACCGCCCCGAAGAGACCGCAACCGCCGACAGCGACATCTATTCGCCCAAGTCGGTCAACATCCACCCCGACGGAAGCAAATACTATGTCAATTCGCTCGAAGGCGCCAAAACCGTGGTGTATCAGACGGCAACGAACAAAAAGCTGAAGGTCATCCGGCACACCTACGGCGCGCACGACTCGCTGCTCTGGAGTCCGGCTTCGGGCTATTTCGAATTCACCCATTACACCGAAAACCTCAACGAGTTTTACGGCAAGCCCGTCGAAAGCGTCTTCACCCATCAGGGGCGTTACCTGTGGATTCCCTTTTACCGCCGCAGCTACGACATCAATGCCCAGGACCCTTCGGCCTTGGCCGTGATCGATACCGAAAAAGACGAGGTGGTGCGTTTGATGGAAACCGGCCCGCTGCCCAAAATGATTGCGGTTTCGCCCGACAACCACTATCTGGCGGTCACCCATTGGGGCGACAATACGGTGGGCATTATCGATGTGTCGTGCGACTCGATTGCCGACTGGCACTATGTGGCCTGTGTCGAAATCGGGCGGAAACTCCACCTCAACTACAGCCTCACCGAGCCGGTCAACCGCGATGTCAACAGCGGCTACTGCCTGCGCGGAACGGCCTTCACGCCCGACGGCCGGTACCTGTTGGTCGGCTGTATGAGCCGGGGCGGCGGAATTGCCGTGGTCGATATGAACGATTTTTCGTGGCTCGGCATTGTCGGCGGAATGCGTTCGAACGTCCGGCACCTGATTATCCGTAACGGCTTTCTGTACCTGAGTGCCAATGCTTCGGGCTATATCCAGCGCGTGCCCCTCGAGGTCTTTCTGGAGGCCGCCCGCACGATGCAGGACCGGCAGGCTCGGGTGGATTCGTGGGTCGAGTGCCAGGTGGGCAAGGGCGCCCGTACAATCGAAATGACGCCCGACGGCTGTTATGTGGTGGCGGCATGTAACTTCAGCAGCAGCCTGTGGCTGGTCGATGCCGACTCCATGCGCGTGGTCGCCACCATCGAAGCCGACTCCTATCCCGTAGGGCTCGACATTTCGAAAGACGGCCGGTACATTTACACCACCTCGCAGGGCCGTTCGGGTCGGGGAGGCAACTGCGTGGATATCTATCGGCTGGATGCACAGCCTCCCGTGCCGCCTTCCAATGATTCCGATCTCCAGGATTGAAAATTTTTGTAACTTTGCCCTGTTATGGACCTTCAACCAACGATATGATGAATTTCTCAGAATACAAAAGAACGCTTGTGTTCCTGGCCATATGCTTTATGGCCTGTTGCTCCGCCCATGCGCAAACACAAATGCTGGTCTATGATCAAAATGATTCCATTGCAAGTACCGTGGATTGCAAAAACATTCGTTTCCTGTCGGCGGACGGGCAGGTTTCCCAGCGGTTGGTCTTGATTATGCTCGAAAGCTATACCGACTTGACGAGGATGATTTTGGCGGATTGTCAGGGGAATGTGTATCCGATCATTCAACTCGGAAATCAGGTGTGGATGGCCGAGAATCTGAGATGTTCGATGTATGACACCAAATCCCCTTATGCCGGAATGCTGTTGAAAAGTTCGTATTTCCCGACAGTGGGGCCGTATTACACGGCGGTGGATGATTCAACCACGCATTCCCGAAGCGAGTTGACCCCGCAGCAGTGGTCCAAGATGGGGTTTCTTTACAATTGGGCGGCAGCATGCGGTTTGAGTGAGAGAGATGCTGAAAACGCGTCGGGCAGTGATTATGAGGGCGTTCAAGGGATTTGTCCCAATGGATGGCATGTGCCGACCCGCGACGAATGGCGGGAGTTGGGCAATTACTTGGACGGAAATGGCGGTGCAACCGAAGCCGGCATCAAGGTCAAAACGGAAACAGGTTGGTATTACGGCCAAGATTATATCGCAGGGACCAATGAAAGTGGTTTTTCCGCGCTTCCGGCCGGTTATGCCAACGGCGCCGATGTCCGATATGCCGGAATTGCCGCAACGATGTGGACATCGACGGTCAGCGAAGAAGACAACCACAATGCTTATTACCGTGGTCTGGGATACAATTATGCCGAGTTTTACGAGAACGGTATTTTCGGCAAGAATTCAGGCCGTAGTGTGCGCTGTATTCGTGACTGATTTTCGCAAGCGCCCAAGCGCAGCTTTGCCCTATTTTTGTGAAGACCGTTCGACGGTGCGTACGACCAGCCCCACGGTCAGGCAGCCGACCATGCCGGCCATACCCACCACCACTTTGATCAATGTGCTGGGAATGAAGAAGATGATGGAGATGCTGCACATCACCACCTCGCAGGGCCGTTCGGGTCGGGGAGGCAACGGCGTGGATATCTATCGGCCGGATGCCTTGGAACCCTTACAACCGTCCAAGGGCTTCGATTAGCAGATCGTCTTCTTCGGGCGTGCCGACGGTGATGCGGAGGCAGCCCTCACACAGCAGCACCGAGTTGCGGTTGCGTGTGACAATGCCCTGCTGCACCAGGTAGCGGTAGGTGGCGTTGGCGTCGTGTACCCGGGTGAGGATGAAGTTGGCGTCGGTAGGGAAGAGTTTCTCTACGCAGGGCAGCGCCGACAGTTTCTCCTCCAGCCGCGCGCGCTCGGCCAGCAGGGTCTTCACCCAGGCGTCCTTGCGGTCGAGGTGGTCGAGCTGTTCGCTGACAAAGTTTTGGGTCAGCAGGTTGATGTTGTAGGGATATTTCACTTTGTTGAAGTACTCGAGCACTTCTTCGCTGGCGAAGGCCATGCCGCAACGCACCGAAGCCAGGCCCCAGGCCTTCGAAAAGGTTTGCAGTACGATGAGGTTGGGGTGACGGTCTAGCTCATTGAGCCACGAAGGTGCCGCGGCGAAGTCGATGTAGGCCTCGTCAACGACCACCATGCCCTGAAACTCCTGCAGCAGTTTGCCGATTTCGTCGCGGTCCATCAGGTTGCCCGAGGGGTTGTTGGGCGAGCAGACCCACATTACCTTGGTGTGGGCGTCGGCTGCGGCCAGCAGGGCGTCGGCGTGCATGCCGAAGTCCTTGTCGAGCGGTACGGAGCGGTATTCGACGTGGTTGACGTCGGCGGCCACCTGGTACATGCCGTAGCTGGGGGCGATGCCGACCACATTGTCCACTCCGGGTTCGCAGAATACGCGATAGACCAGGTCGATGGGCTCGTCACTGCCGTTGCCCAGCAAAATGTTGGCAGCCGGCACCTGCTTGATTCGGGCGATTTTTTCCTTGAGCGCCCGTTGGCGCGGGTCGGGATAACGGTTGTAGGGGCCGTTATACGGGTTTTCGTTGGCGTCGAGGAAGGCCTTGGCTTCGCCTTCGAACTCGTCGCGTGCACAGGAATAAGGCTTCAAAGCCCGGATGTTGGGACGAACCCACGCGGAGATATTCATATTCAAGCAATTTTTGCAAAGGTACGAATTTTTACTGCATTTGTTGTATCTTTGCGCCAAAATCATGAAACAGTTATGCGCATAGAAGCATCCATCATCGGGGCTTGGCTCCAACGCAACGGATACAGCGGTTTCGCGCCCCGCGGCGTGTTGTTCGATATGGACGGCGTGTTGTTCGACTCCATGCCCTTCCACGCCCGTTCGTGGCACGAGGCTTTCGCCGGATTCGGCATCGCCTTTTCGGAATATCAGGTCTATCTGCAGGAGGGGAGCACCGGCTCGCAAACCGTCAACGACGTGTTTATGGCGCAAAAGGGCCGTTATGCCACCGATGAGGAGATCAACGCGCTTTATGAGCGCAAGTGCGACTTGTTTCAGCAATACTCCCAAACCGTGCCCATGGCCGGGGCGCACGAGGTGCTCGAAGCCGTGAAACGGGCGGGCCTGAAAATCGGGCTGGTCACCGGCTCGGGGCAGAAAAGCCTGCTTGGCAAACTCAACCAGTACTATCCCGACACCTTTCAGACCACCAACATGGTAACCGCCTTCGACGTGCAGCACAGCAAGCCCCATCCCGAACCTTACCTCAAAGGAATGTCGAAACTGGGGCTGCAGCCTTACGAAACCATCGTGGTCGAAAATGCGCCGATGGGCATCCGGGCCGCCGTGGCCGCCG
>JAGCZK010000189.1 GCA_017960065.1 Paludibacteraceae bacterium | reverse complement strand
GTTCACATAGAGCACGATGTCGCACTTGAAAACGCCGTCCTTGGTGTCGATGTTCAGCGACTTGATGTTGCCCTCGAGCTTGTCGGAGATGACCGAAATGATGGTCAGCAGCATCTTCGGACGGTCGATGCCAATCACTTGCACGGTGGCGTTGAAGCGGTTTTCGCGGGTGTAGGTCCAGTCGGCTTGAACAATCTGCACGTCGCGCTCCGACGAGATGCGGATGGCTTCGGGGCAACTGCGCTTGTGGATGGTGATTTGTCCGTCGTTGCCGATAAATCCGATGATTTCGTCGCCCGGAATCGGTTTGCAGCACTGGGCAATGCGGTGGCTGTCGGCCAACACCGCCTTCTCCGAGCCCTTCTTGGGCAGCAAAAAGTTGGGTGTCCAGTAGCGGATGGTCAGACGCTTGTTTTTGGGCTTGACAATCTGCGATAGCTCGTTGAGCGAATGTTTGCCTTCGCCGATTTCGCAGAGCAACTGGTCGAAGTCGGCCACCTGGTAGTGGCTGGTCAGGCTTTGGATCAGGTCGGCCGAATAGTCTTTCTTGACATGGATGCCGATGGCTTCGAGGGCCGAGCGCAGCTGCAGGTTGCCTTCGTGGTGGAAATGCTCGGCCGTATGCTTGACCACTGCCGAGATTTTCTCCTTGGCCCGGGCCGTGGTGACATAGTTGAGCCAGTCGGCCGTGGGTTTCTGCATGGCGGCGGTCAGAATTTCCACCTGGTCGCCGCTGCTGAGCTCGTGGCTGAGCGGTACGAGTTTGTTGTTGACCTTTGCGCCCACGCAGTGCATGCCGATGTCGGAGTGGATGGCAAAGGCGAAGTCGAGGGCGGTCGAGTGGATGGGGATGGTCTTCATCTCGCCCATAGGCGTAAACACGAAGATTTCGCTGTCGTACAGGGTGAGCTTGAAGTTGTCCAAGAAGTTCATGGCGTCGGTGTCGGGGCTTTTGAGCAACTCGTTGACCGTGGTCAGCCATTCGTCGATTTTCGACTCGCTTTGGTTATAGTCGCGTTTATAGACCCAGTGGGCGGCCAGGCCTTTTTCGGCGATGTCGTCCATGCGCTTGCTTCGAATCTGCACCTCGATCCATTTGCCGTTGGGGCCCATGACGGTCAGGTGCAGCGCCTCGTAGCCGTTGGCCTTGGGGGTGCTCAGCCAGTCGCGGGTGCGTTCGGGGTGCGGCCGGTAGATTTGGGTGATCAGGTTGTAGATCTTCCAGCACTCCAGTTTTTCCTCTTCGGGGTTCTTGGGCTCGAAGATGATGCGTGCGCCGAGGATGTCATAGACCTCTTCGTACGGGATGTGCTTGGCCTGCATTTTCTTCCAGATCGAATGCACCGATTTGATGCGCTCTTTCATGGTGTAGTGGTAGCCCGAAAGGTCGAGGTTGGACGTGATAGGCTCGGCAAAGCGCTTGTACAGGGCCATGCGTTCGGCACGCTCCGATTCGAGCCGGCCGGCGATGTCGGCGTACTCGTCGGGGTACTTGTATTTGAAGCAGAGGTTTTCGAGTTCGGTCTTGATGCGCGACAGACCCAACCGGTGGGCCAGGGGAGCGTAGATGTATTCGGTCTCGCTCGAGATTTTGTATTGTTTGTCAACGGTTTGCGACTCCAGCGTGCGCATGTTGTGCAGGCGGTCGGCCATTTTGATCAGGGCTACGCGGATGTCTTCCGACATGGTGATGACGAATTTGCGGAAGTTTTCGGCTTGCACCGAGGCCTGTTCACCGAAGATGCCGCCCGAAATTTTGGTCAGTCCGTCAACCAGCAGGGCCACGCGGTCGCCGAAGAGGGCGCGGATGTCGTCGATGGTGTAGTCGGTGTCTTCGACCACGTCGTGCAGCAGGGCGGCGCAGATGGAGGTGGAGCCCAAGCCGATGTCCTTGCAGACGATGAGGGCCACCTCGAGCGGGTGTACGATGTAGGGCTCGCCCGAAAGCCGGCGCGCGCCGTCGTGGGCCTTTTCGGCGAAGGTAAAGGCCTTTTCGATGATTTCGGTCTTTTTGCTATGGTTCGAATCCAGGTATTCTTTGATGAGTTCGTCGTAGATTTGCCGGATGCGTTGTTTTTCTTTTTCTTTGCGCGAGATGTTCATGTCGTTTGTCGTTTAACGGAACAACAGCCGTTTGATGAGAGATAGCAGGATGGTCCACCCCATACGGGCGGTTCCTTGCTGCAGTTGGGTCTGGATGCGTATTTTGCAGAGCTGCCCTTGGGCTTCGACCACTTTCTGCTGGCGCTCGATGTCGCTTTCGAGCCCGGCTTGTGCCTTGTCGGCCAGCAGCCGCCGGTCGAGCGACAGGATGCGGGCTACGGCGCGGGTGACCGGGCCGATAAACAGGGGCTTGCGCAGGGCAAAGAGCAGCCCGACGGTCAGGGCGAGGACGCCTGCAGTGATGCACAGGGCGATGGCCATGCCGCCGGTGTAGGGGGCGATGGCGGTTGCCAGGGCGGCTCCCAGGTAGAGGAGGATGCCGGCGCAGGTCAGTGCGCCCAGTAGCAGCAGTGCGGCGAGGCCGATGAGTTTGCCCAGGTTCTTGACCAGTTCGGTCTTAAGCAGTTGGTAACGCAGTTGCAGGTATTCCTTGCTGTCGTCCCAAAGGTGCTGGTAGGTTTCGTTCATACTTGTTGGTCGGGTTGCGGGTCTTGACCGGGTTGTTCTTCGGCTTTGATGTCGATGGTCTCGTTCTTTATCACTTGATTGATGATATCTTCCAAAGAGGTGCTTTTGGCTTTAGCCCATTGGTCTTTGATCTTTTGGATGACTTCGTCCAGCCGGTCGCGGCTGATTCCTTTGTCTTCAAGGATCTTGGCGACGCGTTTGCGCAGCGCATCACCGCTTTCGGGCGCGAGCAGCGTGATGGCAATCGCACCGGCAGCCAAACCGCCCAGGAAATAGAATAAATTTTTACCGTTCATAGTACACTGATTCGTAATCCTTACAAAGGTACGAATATTTTACTGTCTTTGCAAGAGTTTGTCAGGTTTAACCGACGCGGTTCGCTATTCTTTCATATCGACCAGGGCAAATTGTTTGCGCTCGATGTCAAATTGCCCCATAAGATACTGGTCGTCCTCAGAATACATCATGCTGTCGGATAACTTGTATTCGACGACGATTAGAGGAATTCCATTCGATGTTTTCAGAAAATATTTGAAACCAGGCCATTTGACCGCATCTGGATGGGGATGCAGTCTGCGTATATCGCGACACGAGTCTTTGAATACGGCGGTATGGTTTCTGACTTCGAACCAGAGGTAGCCGATTTTGTCCAGTTCTTTGAAGACAAACAGAAGCGTCGTATCGTTTTCGTAAACGTCGGACACTGCTCGTGGCTCGTAATAAAAGTCATTGGTCGGATGATGGTCGACACAATTGATGACGTATTGCATGTTGGCGTAATACTCTCCGGGGCAAAATGTGACATAGGGAGGGTCTTGGAAGTTTCCTTCTTTATGGAAATAGTCGTATCTGTAGTGGATTCCCGGTTTATAAGTCCAATGAAGCGTGTGTTCTGCCTCGTTGACCACTATGGTGCCTTCATTGCGGCAGACAATGGTGTCACCATGCCAAATGCAGTTCTCTCGATAAAACCAATGTCTGTTGTATTTTATCAGGATGTCGGAATTGAAATATCCTTCTTCTTTATATTTATACTGATGGGGGAAAAATGTCACCCAACAGACGATTAAGATCGAAAGTGCGAGGACGTAAACTGCAGCAATTCTGGATTTTTGCACAGGCCTTTTGACGATGAGGTCGAAGACGGTATGCATGAGCGCATAAATGCCGAATGCAGCCAGTAGCAGGTAAAAGAAAAACGCAGGGACAATAATGGGGGGCAGTAGAAAACCGAAGTGATGCCCGCTGCTAAAATAACCGTTAGAAAGTATGGCGCCTTTGATGTCTGGCAAGTAAACGCAAGCGATAAAGTTGGCAATGACCAATAGGCACATTGCTAAGGTCTTGTACGAAAACGTGGGGGAAAGGTCTTTATTCATGAAAAGAGGATTGGGTGTCATAAAGGAGGACGTCGCCGCGATACAGGTTGCCGTTAACCGATTGGTAATGCCTGTTTCCGGGTGCTACGACAATGTGGTGAATGACGGTGCTTTCTGAATTCAAAAGACGTTCGTCCAAGTAAACAAGCGATGCCGGGAGATAAAGCGTGTCGCATTTCAAGTAAAGATTATGCCAATTGTATGCAACAGACAAAACTTTGTAAATCTGCTTGTCTTTGACAATGCTGTCGGGAAAAATCAGATTTTCGCGGTCCGACCAACAATAGCAGTCAATCGCTTCAAGCGTACTTTTTTTCTTGTCGATGTATTCGTATTCGATAACCGATTGGGGATTCCGGTCGGTAAATCCGTATATTGTTTCTTCGAATCTCCCGTTTTTTTTATTTGTTTCCTCATTGTAAAAAATAATCTGAGTGTAAACGATGCTGACGGGAACGGCAATCAGCAGGCAAATCAACGTTGCGGATACCCTGCGGGCGACAGGTATTACTTCGCCTGGCTCCTGGTGTTTCTTTCTGTATATTAAAAATAACAGATATCCTCCGTACAATAGGTTGGGAATCGCATGGAAGTTGGCGATGTTGGCGATGG
>JAGCZK010000188.1 GCA_017960065.1 Paludibacteraceae bacterium | reverse complement strand
TTGGCGGATGGCTGTGATTCGTACTTGCATATTATAACCTCATCCAGTATTTGCGTTCTTCGTCCGGCATCTTTTCAATGGCATAGCGTAAGGTGGTGCGGGACATTTCGTGTACATGTTGCTTGAGAAATTCACGCAGCAGGTCCATATCAACCTGCTTGCCAAAAGCGCATGAGCTGCCGCCGCTGCGCTTCGTTGCGCAACGATTCCATATAAGCGATCAAGGTCTCGGGCAGGCCTTCCTGACGGATTGGTGCCCCGCGTCCTTAATCGCTGTAATCGATGTCGAAGTTGATTTCCACGCCATAGTCGCCGAACCCGGTGCGGATGCAGTCTGTCAGCTCCTGACGGAGGGCGGCTTTGTCGGCGACCTTAAAATCGACCACCGCATCGAACGAAATCTCTTTGTTTTTTTCGTCCACCAAAATGGCGTGCGCCTGCAGAACGCCGTCAACACGCATGACGGCCTCGCGGATAGCCTGCTGCATTTTTCCCAGGGCGTCGTTCTGACGGTCCGACGCGTAAATGCCGATGGTGAGGAACACCCCGTACTTGGCCACGATTGTCCGCTGAATCTGTTTCGACAGCACATGGATATCGTAGGCGCTCATGCGCGAATCAACCTCCACATGCGCCGAACCGATGGCACGGTCGGGCCCGTAATTGTGCAACACCAGGTCGTAGGCACCCAGCACGCCTTCGGTGGCGCAGATGTCGGCCTTAATGCTTTGGGTGGTTTCGCTGTTGGAACGGACGCCCAATATCTGACTCATCGGCTGCATAAAGAGTTCGATGCCCGATTTCAGGATAAACAACGAGATGATGGCTCCGATATAGCCGTCAATCACCACATTAAACAGCCACATCACCGCAATGCCGACCAGTGTCGAGGCCGAGATGACAGCGTCGAACAAGGCGTCGGCCCCCGAAGCCACCAGGGCGTCGGAGCTCAACTGCTCGCCTTTGCGTTTGACATAGCGACCCAGCACAATCTTGGTCAAAATCGCCACGCTGACAATGATGACGGCCAGCGAGGAGTATTCGGGTTCGACGGGGTGGATGATTTTTTTGACAGATTCGATGAGCGAGGTGGCGCCGGCCGCAAACACCAGTCCGGCAATCAAAATGGCGCTGAAGTATTCGATGCGTCCGTATCCGAAGGGATGCTTTTTGTCGGGTTTGCGGTGAGCCAGACGGATTCCGACAATGGTGATGACCGACGACAGGGCGTCGCTCAGGTTGTTGACCGCATCGAGCAGGATTGCGATGGAGTTGGCCACCAGGCCGATGAAAGCCTTAAAGGCTGCCAGTAGCAGGTTGGCGGCGATGCCGACAATACTGGTTTGCGTAATTTGTTTTTCGCGTGAGGTTATTTTTGCCATTTTCAATGAATTTTATCAAACCGGATGCGCAAAGATAAAGATTTTTCGCTTTCTGTGTCACTGATTCCGGCTTTTTCACGCTTGATTGGAGAAAGAACAACTCCGGCCGGCCGATTGCAAAAGACAATCATTGCGAATCTCAAGAAAGAATTGTAGCTTTGCAGAAAAATCCAACCGAAAAAAAGGAACCATGAACCAAACCCTCTTGGCTTTGCTGATACCGCTGCTGGGCACGATGCTCGGGGCGGCCTTTGTCTTCTTCATGAAAAAGGAGATGCCTGATCTGCTGCAGAAGATTCTGCTTGGTTTCGCGTCGGGCGTCATGGTCGCCGCCTCCGTCTGGTCGCTGCTCATCCCAGGAATGGAAATGGGAGGCGTATGGCCTGCGACGGTAGGGCTGCTGGGCGGCTTTGCCTTCCTGCTGCTAATTGACCAGGTAACGCCGCACTTGCACCCGGTGGGAGGGCCAGAAGGCCCGAAGAGCAAACTTTCCAAGACCACCATGCTGGCCCTGGCCGTTACCATTCACAATTTTCCGGAAGGAATGGCGGTTGGCGTGGCGATTGCCAGTACGCTGGGCTGCGGGGGTGGTATGACGATTGCAGGGGCCTTGGCCCTTTCGCTGGGTATCGCCATCCAGAACATACCGGAGGGAGCCATCATTTCGATGCCTTTGCGTGCGGCCGGCAACAGCCGCTGGAAATCCTTTTGGGTAGGGGCCCTGAGCGGTGTTGTCGAGCCTGTCGGCGCTGCGCTGGTGGTGCTTTTGGCTTCGTCGGTCACACCGATTATGCCCTATATGCTTGCCTTTGCCGCCGGCGCCATGCTGTACGTCGTGGTGGAGGAACTGGTGCCGGAGGCCTCTCAAGGCGAACACTCCAATATCGCGACGGTGGGGTTTGCCATCGGCTTTGCGTTGATGATGGTGCTCGACGTGGTGATGGGATAAGTCTATCACCCCTTAAAACTCCAGAACCCGGTACCGGTTTCGGGGTCGTACTGGCGGAGGATGGTGCCTCCTACGGTGGGCCGGAGCTCGATCTCGGCCGTGTAGCGCACGGTGGTCGATTTCAGATGTCCGCCCGCCATGTCATGTTGCCCGTTGTTTTTAAACGAGAACAGTGCATGCGTATGATGATAGAGCTTGCCGGCCTCGTCCGAAACGACATTGCCGTTGAGCGAGACCAACTCGAGCATACCCTCCAGCTGTTCGGTCTCAAACGCACCCGTTTCGGGAATAAAGACTTGCAGTTCGGCACTGCTGCAACCGCCAATTCCGGAAAAAACAGCCGACTTGACTCCCTCTTGGCGACACACTTCGAGAATCGACGCGACCACCTCGTCGCCGCGATCCACCCGGATATAAAAGGTTTCTCCCAATTTTTTGTATTCCATAACCAGCTAAATGTTTGGGGGTAAAGTTAAAAATAATTATTAATTTTACCCTCATGAAACAGACAAGTATTAGGAGAAAGAATAGACGTTTTCATGGTGGAATAGACAACTATACGCCAGAACAATATTACGACTATGCAGTTTAACTAAGAAAAGTGTCCCATTGGTTTAAAAATGGGGAGTATTATACTCTTTTTCTTTTGATGGCAATTCATATTTACATCTTCTAATGGTGTTTGAGACTCCGTTACGTTCAGATAAAAGGTCGTTTTAATGTGTTTTTTGTGGTATTCCGATAAAAAACGACTGAATTGTATTAAAAAAGGTTGTAATGTTACAACCATTTAAAAATATTTTGTATCTTTGTAGCATAAATTAATATATTTAGTGGAGTATGAAGTATCTGAATATTAAGAAGGCA
>JAGCZK010000187.1 GCA_017960065.1 Paludibacteraceae bacterium | reverse complement strand
TGCGGTAGCCCGACGATTTGATCACGTCGTCGTTGCGGCCCACAAACCAGAAGTAGCCGTCTTCGTCTTTCCAGGCCACGTCGCCCGTGTGGTAAACGCCGTCGTGCCAGGCCTCGCGGGTGCGCTCGTCGTCGCGGTAGTAGCCCAAGAACAGGCCGCAGGGTTTGTTTTTGGGGTCGGCGTGGATGACAATTTCGCCTAGCTCGCCCACTTCGGCGCTACGGCCGTCGGGCATTTGGATATCCACCTGGTAACCCGGGTTGGGAACGCCCATCGAACCGGGTTTGGGTTCCATCCAGGGCGTGGTCAGTACGGTGCAGGTCGTTTCGGTCTGGCCGAATCCTTCGCGCAGTTTCACTCCGGTCAGGTTGAAGAAGTCGTTATACACGCTCGGGTTGAGCGCCTCGCCCGCGATGCAGGCCCATTTGAGGGCCGACAGGTTGTATTTGCGCAGGTCTTCCTGAATCATGAAGCGGAAGATGGTCGGAGGAGCGCAGAACGAAGTGATCTGGTAGTCCTGAATCATTTGCAGCATGTCGGCTGGCGTAAACTTTTCGTGGTCATAGACGAAGATGGTGGCACCGGCAATCATCTGGCCGTAGAGTTTGCCCCACACGGCTTTGCCCCAACCGGTGTCGGCCACCGTCAGGTGCAGGCTCTCTTCGTTGAGGTGGTGCCAGTAGCTGCCCGTCACGATGTGGCCCAGCGGGTACAAAAAGTCGTGCGCCACCATTTTGGGGTTGCCCGTGGTGCCCGAGGTAAAGTACATGAGCGAGATGTCGGAGTTTTCGTTGGCCTTGGCCGGACGTTGGAACGGCGGGGCCTGCAGCTTGCCTTGGGCAAAGTCTTCGAAGCCTTCGGGAACATCGGGGCCCACCGAAATGTAGCGCTGTACCGTGGGGCAGTCGTGCATCGAGGCAATGACGTGGTCGAGCACGACCTTTTCGCCTACGCAGACAATGGCCTTGATCGAGGCGGCCTCGCAGCGATAGACAATGTCCTTTTTGGTGAGCAGGTGGGTGGCCGGAATGGCGACGGCCCCCAACTTGTGCAAGGCGATGATCGAGAACCAGAACTCGATGCGGCGTTTGAGGATGAGCATCACCATGTCGCCCTTGCCGATACCGAGGCTTTGAAAATAAGCGGCGGTTTCATCGGTGTGTTTTTTGATGTCGGCGTAGGTGTATTCGACGTGTTGGCCGTGGTCGTTGGTCCATATAATGGCACGCTTGCCCGGAGCTTCGGCCGCCCAGGCATCGACTACGTCGTAGCCGAAGTTAAAGCGTTGCGGTACCTTGATTTTGAAATTCTGTTGGAAATCGGCTTGCGATTCGAAGTTGGTTTTTTCGAGAAAACGTTCGAGCATAATGGCGTCGCGTATGGGAGGTTATAGGATAATGGCTAAGAAACGGGCTTTGGCGTTGTCGAGCGCCTTCATGCCGTGGGGTTGGGTGGCGTCGAAATAGATGCTGTCGCCGGTTTCGAGGATGATTTCCTTATCGTTGATTTGCAGCAGCATGCGGCCTTTTTCCACGAGGTTGAACTCCTGCCCGGGGTGGGTGTTGAGGTGGATGGGCTCGTCGTTGGGCTCCACCGTCACCAAAAACGGGGTGGCCTTGGCGTTTTTGAAGCCGCCGGCCAGGTCGCGGTATTTGTAGGCCTTGTTGCGCTCGACCGAAACGCCCAGCCCCTTGCGGGTGACAAAATACGATTGGGCATGGGTGTCGTCGCCCGAGATGAGCACGGCGGTGTCGAGTTTGAACAGGGCGGCCACCTGGCAGACATAGTTCATCGGGATATCCACGTCGCCCGATTCGTAGCGCAGGTATTCTTCGGGGCTGATACCGGTTTTTTTCGCCATTTCATCGGCAGACAAGTCCACGCTGTCGCGCAATCCGCGCAGGCGTTCGGCAATTTCTTTCATCATAACTGGGTCGGGTTGGTTTTTTTGTGATGCAAAAATACAATAATTTTATGAAAATCAGTCAGCAACAAGCGATAAATCGTTGGCGGAGCGGTCAGTCGTCGGTGGCAGCGGCGGCCGTTTCGATGATAATGTTCGAAATTGGGCGCACCAGCAGGGCGTCGTCGGAGCATACAAACAGCTGCGAGTAGCGCTTGCCCTCGAGTTCGATGCTGGCGATGTAAAAGTCGCGTTTGTGCAGCTCGTCGCGCTCCTGGCGGTAGGCATACTGGCTTTTGTCGACGAGGCTGAAGCGCAAAAACCCTTGGCTGATCAGGTAATTGATGAGGGTGGAGTCAAACTCGCGCTCGATTTGTTTGACGATGTTGGGTTCCATATTATTTCTTGCGTACCGGGTCGCAGGTCAGGTCAACGCCCAATTTCTTGAAAATCTTGTGGTCCACCTCGCTGAGCATCACCGTCGAGTGCACCTGGCAGCCTTTGAGCCGGGGCAGTTGGGCGATGGCCTTTTCGCAGTTGTCGTCGGTGAGGCTGAGCATGGCCAGGGCCACGAGCACCTCATCGGTGTGCAAGCGCGGGTTCCGGCCGTGCAGGTGCGAAATCTTGAGGTCTTGGATGGGCTCGATCATCTTCGACGGAATGAGTTTGGTGGCGTGGCTGATGCCGGCCAGATGCTTGGTGGCGTTGAGAATCAGCGCGGCGCTGGCGCCGAGCAGCGGCGAGGTGTTGGAGGTGATGATGGTGCCGTCGGCCAGTTCGATGGCGGCGGCGTTCTCCTGCTCCTTTTCCTGACGTTCGCGGGCGGCGATGGCCACCTTGCGGTCTTCGACCGAGATTTTGGTCTGCTGCATCAGCAGCGCAATTTTGCTGACCTCGTGCTCTTCGGTTTTGCCGTTGGCCAGTTTGCAGAGGGCGTCGAAGTAGCGGCGGATGATTTCCTGTTTCGAAGCCGTTTGGCATACTTCGTCGTCGACAATGCAGAAGCCGGCCATGTTGACGCCCATGTCGGTGGGCGACTTATAGGGGTTTTCGCCGTAGATGCCTTCGAAAATGGCATTCAGTACGGGGTAGATTTCGATGTCGCGGTTGTAGTTGACCGTGGTTTTGCCGTAGGCCTCGAGGTGGAAGGGGTCGATCATGTTCACGTCGTCGAGGTCGGCCGTGGCGGCTTCGTAGGCCACATTCACGGGGTGTTTGAGCGGCAGGTTCCAAATCGGAAAGGTCTCGAACTTGGCGTAACCGGCCTTGATGCCGCGCTTGTTGTCTTGGTAGAGCTGGCTCAGGCATACTGCCATCTTGCCGCTGCCAGGTCCCGGAGCGGTGACCACCACCAGTGGACGAGTGGTTTCCACATAATCATTGCGGCCAAAGCCTTCTTCCGAGTCGATGAGGGCAACATTGTTTGGGTAGCCTTCGATGATGCGGTGGTAATATACTTTGATGCCCATGCGCTCCAGACGTT
>JAGCZK010000186.1 GCA_017960065.1 Paludibacteraceae bacterium | reverse complement strand
TTGCGCAGCATTTCGTTGAACCGCTCGAGGGCCTTGCCGGTCTTGGCAAACACGACCACGCCGCTCACGGGGCGGTCGAGCCGGTGGGTCACGCCGCAAAACACGTTGCCGGGCTTTTGGTATTTTTCCTTGAGGTATTGTTTGACCAGCTCCACCAGTGGGGTGTCGCCCGTCTTGTCGCCTTGCACAATTTCGCCACTGGCCTTGTTGACGGCAATCAGGTGGTTGTCTTCATACAAAACGGTCATAAGTCGCGGTGTTTGATGGCTTCGTAAATCAGAATGCCGGCGGCCACCGATACGTTGAGCGATTCGATGTTGCCGCGCATCGGAATGCGCACCTGCTCGTCGCAGAGGGCCATGATTTCGTCCGAAATCCCCTTGTCTTCGGCTCCCATCACCAGCGCAATGGGTTTGTTGTAGTCGATTTGGTCGTAGTTATCGACCGCCTTTTCGGAAGCGGCGATGACCGACAGCCCCGACTCCTTCAAAAAATTGACCACATACGGCAGGTTGTGTTCCCGGCAAACAGGGATATTGAGCAGCGCTCCTGCCGAAGTCTTGATGGCGTCGGCATTGATCGGAGCGCTGCCCGTTTGGCCAATGACGATGGCATCCACACCGGCACACTCGCAGGTTCGGGCAATGGCGCCGAAATTGCGCACGTCGGTAATCCCGTCGAGCACGACGACAAAGGGGTTCTTGCCCTCTTCGTACAGGCTGGGAATCAGTTGGGTGGTGCGGGCGTAGGATACGGGCGAGATGAAAGCGATCACTCCCTGGTGGTTCTTGCGTGTGATGCGGTCGATTTTCTCGACGGGCACCTTCACCACGGGGATGTTGCGTCCGCGCACGGTGGCGAACAACTCTTTCGAAAGCTCGCTCTGCAGGTCTTTCTTGACAAAAATTTTGTCGATTTCCTGCCCGGCCTCTACCGCCTCGATGACGGCCCGGATGCCAAATATCAGATTGTCGGGTTCGGTGTGTTGCATCAATCCAGTTCTTTACCTTGAATGCTGGCCATGATCTTGGTCTCGAGTTCTTGGGCAAGCTCGGGATTGTCGGCCAGCAGTTTCTTCACGGCGTCGCGGCCTTGGGCCAGTTTGTTGTCCTGGTAGCTGAACCACGAACCGCTTTTCTTGATGATGCCGCATTCTACACCCAAATCAACGATTTCGCCGGTTTTGGAGATGCCTTCGCCGAACATGATGTCAAATTCGGCCTTGCGGAAGGGAGGCGCCACCTTGTTCTTCACCACTTTGACGCGGGTCTGGTTGCCGATGACTTCGTCGCCTTCCTTGATTTGGCTGACACGACGGATGTCGAGACGCACCGAGGCGTAGAATTTCAGGGCGTTGCCACCGGTGGTCGTTTCGGGGTTGCCGAACATGACACCGATTTTTTCGCGCAACTGGTTGATGAAGATGCAGCAGGTGTTGGTCTTGTTGATGTTGGCCGTCAGCTTGCGCAAAGCCTGCGACATCAGGCGGGCTTGCAGACCGACCTTGTTGTCGCCCATGTCGCCTTCGATTTCGGCTTTGGGCGTCAGGGCGGCCACCGAGTCGATGACGATGATGTCGAT
>JAGCZK010000185.1 GCA_017960065.1 Paludibacteraceae bacterium | reverse complement strand
GAACCTTTGCATATTGTCTGCGGTGCGTTAAATAATCTTATAGGGGCGCCTTTCGAGCAGATAATGGGGGCGCCAAACCGCCGTTTTCATCGCCAGTTTCGGCACATTAACATTTTAATTTTGCGATTTTCGCCCCATGGGGTCAAGCGGGGGTTGTTGTGGCCAATGTTTTTATCTTCTGTCGAAAAGGGCCTTACTTTGCAGTGTCAAAAAACACTAGACAAATGAAGATACTTTTCGTAATTGACATTTACGCCACTTCCAACAACGGAAGCAGCATCAGCGCCCAGCGTTTTGTAGAAGAAATGCGTAACCAGGGCCACGAAGTGCGGGTAATGAGCACGATTGGCGACGGCAGCAAGCCGGTTGACTATGTTTTGAAAGAATTCCATTTCTATCCTTTTGTCGGCCTGTGCCACAAGTACGGGTTCGCCTACGGCTCGACCGACAAAAAACTGATGCGCCGGGCCATCGCCTGGTGCGACATCGTCCATTTCATGTTTCCGTGGGCCATCACCTTCCGGGGCAAGAAAATCGCCGACGAGCTCGGCAAACCCTCGACGGCGGCCTTCCACGTCCAGCCCGAAAACGTCACCTCGGCCTTCAACCTGGGCAATTGCCACTGGTTGTCGAAACTGATGTACCAAGTTTGGCGGAAGGCGGTCTATGACCGGTTCGACTATGTGCACTGTCCCAGCCGCTTCATCAAGCAACAGCTCATCGAACAGGGCTACCGCAGCCACATCTGTGCCATCAGCAACGGCATCGACAACGACTTTGTCTATCAGCCCAAAACCCGGACCGATTTTGCAAGTGACAAGTACGTGATTGCGATGGTCGGCCGTCTGGCGCACGAAAAACGGCAGGACCTCATCATCGAGGCGGTCCGCCAATCGAAATACGCCGACCGCATCCAACTGCTGTTCATCGGCCGCGGCCCCTTGTACGACGACTACCGGAAGCTGGCGGAAGATCTTCCCAACCCGCCCGTTTTCGGCTACTATCCCAAGCCCGAACTGATTAAGAAACTGAGTCAGGTCGATCTGTATGTGCATGCCTCCGACATGGAGAGCGAGGCCATTTCGTGTATCGAAGCCATCGGCACCGGGTTGGTTCCGGTCATTTCCGACAGCGAACTTTCGGCCACCAAGCAGTTTGCCCTCGACGAGCGCAGCCTGTTCCGCGCCGGCGACGCCGCCGACCTGGCCCGCAAAATCGACTGGTGGATCGAACATCCGCAGGAAAAAGCCGAAATGGAGCATGCCTACGCCGAGTACGCCCGCCAGTTCTCGCTCGAGCGATCGGTACAAGCTTGTCTGCGCATGTTTTCCTCGGCCATCGACCTGCATTATGCCAGTCAGGAAAACAGCCTCCCTTCGGTGCCGGCGATGCCTGCCCTTGCCCGTCACACTGCCTGATGAGCCTGCCGCGTAGATTGACTTTCGTTGGGTTGCTGGCGGCTTGCTGGCTGCTGGCTGCCGACGCCTTTGCGCTCAACGCCGAAGGCGGCGGGCGGCACGACACGTTGCGATTTGTCGGTCCTTCGGGCACGGTGCAGTTCGTATATATGTACCTGCCGCCCGATTATCGTCCCGACCAAAAGTATCCGCTGCTTTACCTGCTTCATGGTTTCCATGGCAATCAATACGCCTGGGAAAACAAGGGCGATGTGAGCTGCCAGCTCGACTCGCTGATTGCCCAGGGCGCCATCGAACCCGTGGTGGTGGCCATGCCCTATTGCATTTCGTACGACACGGTGCAGGCCTACGGTGTGCGCAGCATGGGTTACAACCTCTTTCGTTACCACCATTTGCTCAAGGGCAAGACCGAAAAGCATTTTTCCGAAGTCATGCAGGTGGTGGCGTCGCGCTATGCCGTCGATACGCTCCGCCAGGCCATTGCCGGTCTTTCGTACGGTGCCCGTGTGGCGGCCAATGTTTCCAAAGACACGCACTTCGACTATGTGGGCCTGTTTTCGCCCGTGCTCAACTGCCGCAGGTTGCCAGCCGATTCGTCCTCGACGACCGTCTATTTCTTGTCGGTGGGCCTCAAAGACGTCCTCTTTCTACCATGCGGCCGCAGGGCCCGCCGCCGTCTGCTTCGTGCCGGCATGTCGTGCTCTTATCACGAGCTCAACTCCGGACACGATTGGGACAACTGGTGCGTGGCCCTGCCCATGTTTCTCGGCGAGTGGATTCCCGCCCGCCCTTAACCGCGGTTATCTCATGTAGTTTTCGTCGTACTCGGCAATCTCGCGCAAGCGGCCGTAGTGCTCGTCGTGCTGGCTGCGGTCGAGGCCGATGGCTTCGCTCTGTTCCGACACGCGGATGCTGACCATTTTGTCGGTGAGCCAGTACAGCAGGTACGACATGCCGAAGGTGTAGGCGAATACAATGCCCAATGCCAGCACATGGTTGCCGAAGAAATGCAAGTGGCTCATGCCTTCGGCGGCCAGCCCCGGTTCGTATTTATAGACAAAGATACCGGCCAGCAGGGTGCCGACAATACCTCCCACTCCGTGGGTCGGGAAGACGTCGAGCGCGTCGTCCACGGCCGTTTTCTTGTTTTTGATGTAGCAGGCCAAGTTGCAGATGAGGGTGGTGATGAAGGCGATGAGCACGCTTTCGCTGGTGCTGACCCATCCGGCCGACG
>JAGCZK010000184.1 GCA_017960065.1 Paludibacteraceae bacterium | reverse complement strand
GTTTCCGTACATCCGCAGCCTGATCGAAGGCAAAACCGACCAACACTACAGCGTGGACCGCTACAAACACCTGCACAGCGACATCGACGAAAGCCTGACCGACATCAAAAAACTGCTGATCAAATACCTCGATTTCAGCGATGGACAAAACATCCGCCGCGAACTGCTGCACTACATTTTCGATTTTCAGAAAGACCTGTACATCCACACGCTCATCGAAAACAACATCCTCATCCCCACCATCGAACGTTTCGAAGAACGGTTGACAAAGGAAAACGAATACATCATTCAGGCGCCGTTGTCGGAAAAGAGCCAGCTCTCGGAACGCGAGACCGACGTGCTGCGCCTGTTGCTCGAGGGGCTCTCAAACAAAGAGGTGGCCGACAAGCTGTTTTTGTCCACCCACACCGTGATTTCGCACCGCAAGAACATTACGGCCAAGACAGGCATCAAATCGCTGGCAGGACTCACCATATACGCCATCACCAACGGCATCATCCGTTTGGACAATCACAAAAAACCATGAAACTCTCAGAACTTAAAACCGGCGAAAGCGGCCGGATCATCAAAGTGCTCGGCAGCGGCAACTTCCGCAAACGCATCATCGAAATGGGATTTGTCCGCGGCAAAGAAGTCAAAGTACTGCTCAACGCCCCACTCAAAGACCCGATCAAATACCAGGTTATGGATTATGAGGTGTCGCTGAGGCGCAACGAGGCGGCTCTGATTGAAATCATCAGCGAGCAGGAAGCCAAAGAGCAGCGCGCCGAACACACCGACCTGCCTTCGGTGGTCGAAGACGACGAAGTGCTGACGCACATCGCCCAGGAAAAAGGCAAAACCATCAACGTGGCGCTGGTCGGCAACCCCAACTGCGGCAAGACTTCGCTGTTTAACCTGGCTTCGGGAGCGCACGAGCATGTAGGCAACTACAGCGGCATCACCGTCGATGCCAAGGAAGGACATTTCAACTTCGACGGCTACCGCATTCAGATGGCCGACCTGCCCGGCACCTATTCGCTCTCGACCTACTCGCCCGAAGAACTGTACGTCCGCAAACACATCTTCGAGCGCAAGCCCGACCTGATTCTCAACATCGTGGCCGCCTCGAACCTCGAACGCAACCTGTACCTGACCACCCAACTGCTCGACATGGACATCCCGATGGTCATCGCGCTCAACATGTACGACGAGTTGGAAAAGAACGGTGACCGTTTCGATTACAAGGCTTTGGGCGACATGATCGGCGTCCCCATCGTACCCACCGTCGCTTCCGAAGGGTTTGGCGGCAACAGCGGCATAAACGAATTGTTCCAAACCGTCATCCGCGTATATGAAGGCACCGAACAGTCGATACGGCACGTGCACATCAACCACGGCGGGGATTTGCAGCGTGCCATCGACCACCTCACGCAAGACATCAAAGCCGCCGACAACTTCGAGAGCAGCATCTCGGCCCGGTTCTTCGCCACCAAACTGATGGAAAAAGACCGCCATGCCGAAGCGTTTGTCGCAACGCTGTCCAACAGCCGCGACATCATGGAATACCGCGACAAGTGGCTGCCGCACATCGAAGATGAACTTTCGGAAGACAGCGAGTCGGCGGTCATCAACGCCAAATACGGCTTCATTTCGGGAGCCCTTGCCGAAACGTACAGCCAGGGCGACAACGACGTGTTCAAACTGACCCGCACCATCGACCAGATCATCACGCACAAGTTTTGGGGATACCCCATCTTTTTGCTGTTCATGTGGATTATGTTTGCCTGCACCTTCAGCTTGGGCGCTTATCCGCAAGACTGGATTGATGCGGGCGTGAACGCCCTGATGGAGCTCTTGCGCAACCACCTGCCGGCCGGACCGCTGTCGGACATGCTCATCGACGGATGCGTCGGCGGAGTGGGAGCGGTGTTGTCGTTCTTGCCCAACATTCTGATCCTGTACTTCTTCGTCGCCCTGATGGAAGACTCGGGTTACCTGTCCCGCGCGGCATTTTTGATGGACAAGATCATGCACCGCATGGGTCTGCACGGCAAGTCGTTCGTGCCCATGCTGATGGGATTCGGCTGCGGCATTCCGGCCATCATGGCCACGCGCACGCTCGAAAGCCGCAACAACCGGATGATCACCATGCTCATCACGCCGTTTATGTCGTGCAGTGCCCGGATTCCGGTCTATGTGTTGTTTACCGCCGCATTCTTTCCGAAGCACGCGTCGGTGGTGATGATGGGGCTCTACTGCATCGGCATTCTGGTCGCCATCGGAGTGGCCCGCCTGTTTAAGAAAACGCTGTTCAAGGGCGAAGACACGCCGTTTGTCATGGAACTGCCCCCCTACCGCATGCCGACCCTGCGCGCCGTCGGCCACCACATGTGGGAGAAGTCGGTGCAATACCTCAAAAAAATGGGAACCACCATTCTGGCCGCTTCGGTCATCATCTGGGCATTGGGCTACTTTCCGCTACAGGGCGAAAACGAAACCCTGGAACAACATCAGGGAAACAGTTACATCGGACGCATCGGCAAGGCCATCGAACCGGCCGTCGCCCCAATCGGATTCGACTGGAAGATGGGTGTGAGCGTCCTTTCGGCCCTTCCCGCCAAGGAAATCGCCATCAGTACGCTGTCGATCCTGTACCTGGGCGAAGAAACCAACGAGGAAGACGACGGGCTGGTCAGCGCCATTCAGGCCGACCCCAATTTCAGCCCGCTCAAGGGCCTGGTGTACATGCTCTTCATCCTGCTGTGCTTCCCCTGCATTTCGGCCATCATCGCCGTCAAGGCCGAAAGCGGCTCGTGGAAATGGGCGGCCTTTGTGACCGTTTACACGACGGGAATCGCCTGGCTGCTATGTTTTGTCGTCTATCAGATCGGCAGCCTGCTGGTCTAAAGAAAGGGAGCTTATGGACGCCACCGCCATACAATGGATCTTAGTCGGACTGGCCGTTGCGCTGGCCGTCGGAAGCATCGTGCGCAAACTGATCCGCCGGCTGAAACATCCCGGGCAATGCGGCTGCGGCAGCGAAGGCTGCACCTGCGACTCCCGGAAGACGTCGGGCGGCTGTGCGGGCTGTCCGATGGCGCAAACCTGCGGTCAGGTCAAAAAATAAGGACAATTTGCACTTCATACCAATTATTTTACTAACTTTGTGCCGAACTTACGAGTCTAAGAATTTAATTAAGTAAAAAGTATGAATGTAATTACCAAGACCATCACACTCGCTGATGGAAGAACCATTACACTCGAGACCGGCAAACTGGCCAAACAGGCCGACGGTGCGGTAATGGTGAAGATGGGCAACACCATGTTGCTCGCCACGGTATGTTCGGCCAAAGACGCCGTTCCGGGTACCGACTTTATGCCCCTTACCGTTGAGTACAAAGAAAAATTTGCTTCTGCAGGCCGCTTCCCCGGCGGTTTCACCCGTCGCGAAGGCAAGGCTTCGGATTACGAAATCCTCATCGCCCGCCTCATCGACCGCGCCCTGCGTCCGCTTTTCCCCGATGACTACCACGCTGAGACGTTTGTCAATGTGACCATGTATTCGGCCGATGGCGTCGATATGCCCGACAACATCGCCGGTTTGGCCGCCTCGGCTGCCCTGGCCGTATCGGACATCCCCTTCCAGGGCCCGATTTCGGAAGTCCGCGTAGCCCGCGTTAACGGCGAGTTCGTCATCAACCCGACCTTCGAGCAAGTCGAAAACGCCGACATTGAACTGGTTGTGGCCGCCACCATCGACAACATCATGATGGTTGAGGGCGAGATGAAGGAAGTTCCCGAAGCCGATATGCTCGAGGCCATCCGCGTGGCACACGAGGCCATCAAGCCCCAATGCCAAGCCCAAATCGAACTGATGCAAGAGGCAGGTAAAACCGAAAAACGCGTTTACTGCCACGAAGTCAACGACGAAGACCTGCGCAAGGACGTTCGCGAAAAAACTTACGACAAGACCTACGCGCTGGCCAAATCGTGCAACACCGACAAACACTCGCGCGAAGCCAACTTCAAGGCTGTCTGCGAAGAATACAAGGCCCAGTTCACCGAAGAGGAACTGGAAGAAAAGGCTCCGCTCATCGACCGCTACTACCACGATGTGGAGAAAGAGGCAATGCGCCGCGCCGTACTCGACGAAGGTCTCCGCCTCGACGGCCGCAAGACCAACGAAATCCGTCCGATCTGGTCGGAAGTCGGCTACCTGCCCGGCCCCCACGGATCGTCGATTTTCACCCGCGGTGAAACGCAGTCGCTCTGCACCGTTACGCTGGGTACCAAACGCGACGAAAAGATGATTGACGAAGCCTTGATCCAAGGCAACGACCGTTTCCTGTTGCACTACAACTTCCCGCCCTTCTCGACGGGCGAAGCCAAAGCCCAACGTGGTGTGGGCCGCCGCGAAATCGGTCACGGCAACCTGGCTTGCCGCGCCCTCAAATCGATGATTCCCGACGATTATCCGTACGTAGTGCGCGTTGTATCCGACATCCTCGAATCCAACGGTTCGTCGTCGATGGCCAGCGTTTGCGCCGGCACCCTTGCCCTGATGGACGCCGGTGTGCCC
>JAGCZK010000183.1 GCA_017960065.1 Paludibacteraceae bacterium | reverse complement strand
CCTTGGCCACCCAAAACGGCATGAGCGGCTCGCAATGGATTGCCATGCAAGGCCGCAGCGGTCGCACTGGCAACTGGGACGCCTACGGCGTGGTAGCCGCCTCGCGCGACAACAACGTCTCCAAGTTTATCCGCGACGGCATGGCTACCGTGGTGGGCTTGGGCAACAACCGCATCATGGTGGTGACAGAAGGCATCGAAGAAACGGCCTCGGGCGGTGTCTATGCCAATGTGGTCCGTGCCATCCAGTCGTTTGACGGTGGCCATACTTGGGATTACGCCGGGCGGCGGATTGTGTATCAATGCGGTTTGGATGCGAATACCGGCCGGCGCTACAACGCCTATTGCCCTATGGCGGTCCGCGTGGGCGGAGGCCCTGTCGGGGTGGTGTTCTGCACCGATGAGGACTTCGGCGGTACGCCAGACGCTTCGTCGGCGGCGGTTGACCAGCGCCGCACGCACATCAAGTACATACGCACCCTGGAGAGTTTTGAAAGTTGGGGCGGCAAAGTCGATGTTTGGACCGGTGGCTCGCAAGCCTATGCCCCGGGAATGATTGAAACCGCTTCGAATGTACTGTTGGTTACCATCGACCACTTTGCCGGCCATCAGCGCTTTTTGAAATACGATGTGTTGGGTACCCTGGTGGGACAAACCGCTGCCGACGGCAAACTTGCCGTATGGCCCAATCCCACGCCGGGCGATGTGTATGTCTCGGGCCTTGGCGCCGGCGAAACGCTGCGGATATACGACCTGTCGGGCCGTATGCTGATGACGCACACGGCCGCAGGCGGTACTGAGCGGCTCCATCTTCCGGAGGTTGGTCCGTATTGTTTGATGGAAATCCGCGGAAAATTCTTCAAACTCCTGAAAGAGTAGGACTCAATTACGAGCAACAGTGGCGCGAATAAAGCACAAAGCGCAGCCCGACATCCGACGGGTTGCGCTTTGTTTGTTGTCAGGCCTTAGGCCGTTATGAAATGTCGATGGTCTTGGTCAGTTTGGCCTGCTCTTCCTTCCGAAGCTTGGGCATGGCGATGGTCAGGATGCCGTTCTCCACTTTGGCTGCGATTTTGTCCTTGTCCACGTCTTCGGGCAGGGTGTAGTTCTGCTCGTAATTGGAGTAGGAGAATTCGCGCCGGATGAAATGGCTCTTCTTGTCCTCTTCCTTGTGCTCAAGTTTGTTTTCGATGGCAATGCACAGATTGCCATCCTGGTTGATGTTTACACGACAGAACTCCTTTTTGATGCCGGGAGCGGCAATTTCCATTGTGTAGGCTTTTTCATCTTCCTTCACATTGACTGCCGGGGCTGTCGCATTGGCGCGAGGCAGGAAATCGTTGTTCAGGAAATCATCAAATACAGTGGGGAACCAACTGTTTTTAACATAAACTGGTAACATAATCATACCTCCTATATTAAAGTTAAACTTCTTGTTCCGAGGGCTTCGGCTTTCGCTTGCAGCCTTCACTCCCCATGATTCAAACTTCGTGCCAATGTCTTTGTCCGTGCCATAAAGTCGCGGTTCAGGACAATTTGGCAGAAGGTGAAAGGGGAGAACCGGTTGACAAAATGGCTGTTCTTTACACGTCTGACCACTACATCAGGATTTGCTCATTCGGTTGGGGTGAGTTTTATTAATTCGGTTGTGATTATTTATAATTTATTGATGTTTAGTGTTTTGTGTTTTGCGAAAGCTACCAATTTCCGCCGCGGGGGAAGAATGCTCGGGTTTAATCCCTACCTTTGCTGTGTTCCGGTTCGGATAATAACCAAACACGCAATACCATGAAAAAATTTTTACTCGCATGGGCCGTATCGTTGGCCTTTACATTCACGGCTACGGCACAAGAGCCGCAACAATCCGGAATCTTGCCGGAAGGCAGCCAAACCGAAGTACAGCAAATTCCCGCATTCAGCGACAAATATTGCGGAAAAATGGTGGTCGGCTACATGCCGTCGTACCGCACTTACACCGTCAACTCCATTGACTGGTCGGCGCTGACGCACTGCGTCCTTTCATTTATCCGCTACGCGAACGGCTCGCTCATCACCTCCGATTTTGCCGACGCCGATGTGCGCAATATCGTATCCAAATGCCATGCGAACAATGTCAAGGTCATTGTGGCCATTGGCGGCTGGAACGGTTTTCAGAATGACGGCGCTTTCACCACCGCACAAAAGCGCACCAATTTCTGCAATATCGTGATGAACTACGTCAACACCTACGGACTCGACGGTGTGGACATTGACATCGAGTTGACCGACGCCGACATTTGGAACAACTTCCAGGCACTGACTTCGGAGTTGAAGGGGCGTCTGGGCTCGGGCAAATCACTTTCCATGGCGGTTTCCACCTGGTTTACCGATGCCATTCCCAATGCCGCCTATGCCAACCTCGATTTCATCAACCTGATGTCTTACGACGCCAACACCAACGGCTCGGGCGACCATGCCCCTCAATCCCTGATCAACAATATGATCAGCTATTACAATGCGCGTGGCGTGAGCAACAACCGCATGACCATCGGTGTTCCGTTCTACGGCTACAATTCGGGGGGCGCCAAAACCTACAGCGAGCTGATTGCGATGGACCGCAACAACGCCAACCGCGATTACTACAACGGCATCTATTACAACGGCATCCCGACCATCAAGTCGAAGGCGAACTTCAGCAAGGGTTACGCCGGCACGATGATCTGGGAGTTGGGACAAGACACCTTCGACGACACTTCGCTGCTCAAAGCCATCAAATCAGTCATGAGCGATTGCTCGGGTGGCGGCGGTGGCGGCGGCAACACCGTCAACTACGCCATTTCGACGGCTAATGTGACCAGCCTGGCCAACGGCAAGACGCACAACTTTACGGTCAACTATACAGCCCCGGCTGCGGCCGATATCTGGGTCACCCTGTACCGCACGGGCGACTACAACCTCGTGGCCGAAAAGAAACTGCAAGTGGCGGCCGCCTCTTCGTCCACCTCCAAGACCATCAGCCTGACGATCGGCTCCGACGT
>JAGCZK010000182.1 GCA_017960065.1 Paludibacteraceae bacterium | reverse complement strand
ACGGGTATGGGATTCGAACGCCTCTGCGTGGCGGTTCAAGGAAAAACCTCCAACTACGACACCGACGTGTTCCAACCGCTGTTGGCGGCTGTGGGCAACATCTGCTCGTGCAGCTACGGCAAAGATGCGCAGGTCGATGTGGCCATGCGCGTGGTTGCCGACCACATCCGCACCATTTCGTTTGCCATTACCGACGGCCAGCTGCCTTCCAACGCGAAGGCCGGCTATGTGATCCGCCGCATCCTGCGTCGTGCCGTGCGTTACGGCTACACCTTCATGAACCAGCGCGAAGCCTTCATGTACAAACTGGTGCCGGCGCTGATCGACAACATGGGCGAGGCTTATCCCGAGTTGAAACAGCAGCAGACCCTGATCGAAAAGGTGATTAAGGAAGAGGAAGACGCATTCTTGCGCACCCTCGAAACGGGTATCCGCTTGTTGGATAAAGTGATGCGCGAGGCCAAGGCGGCCGGCTCCGGCCAAATCAGCGGTGTGGATGCGTTTACGCTCTACGACACCTACGGTTTCCCCTTGGACCTGACCGAACTGATCCTGAAAGAAAATGCCCTGACCCTCGACCACAAGGAGTTTGAGGTGGAGATGCAAAAGCAGAAGGACCGCGCCCGCAATGCCGCTGCGGTGGATACCGGCGACTGGGTGGTGCTCAAAGAGGGCGAAACCGAGTTTGTGGGCTACGACCAGTCGGAATGCGAAACCGAAATCCTGCGCTACCGTCAGCTCAAACAGAAAAACAAGACCTATTACCAGCTGGTGCTTTCGAAAACGCCGTTCTATGCAGAGATGGGCGGTCAGACCGGTGATACCGGTGTGCTGGTCAGCGCCAACGAAACGGTTCGGATTGAAGATACCAAACGCGAAAACAACCTGCCGGTGCACCTGTGCGCTTCGGTACCCGAGAATCCCTCGGCCAAGTTTGTGGCCAAAATTGATGTGGCCCGTCGTGCAGCCACCGAGGCGAACCACTCGGCCACGCACCTGTTGCAGGCCGCTTTGCGCGAGGTGCTCGGAACGCATGTCGAGCAAAAAGGCTCGTTTGTGTCGCCCGACTGCCTGCGCTTCGACTTTTCGCACTTCCAGAAGCTTACGCCCGAAGAGTTGCGTACGGTCGAACGCAAGGTTAATGCGGCGATTCGCGCGAACGCCCCGCTCGACGAACATCGCGACATGCCGATTGCCGAAGCCAAAAAGTTGGGCGCCATGGCGCTGTTTGGCGAAAAGTACGGCGACAAGGTGCGTGTCATCAAGTTCGGTCAGTCGGTCGAATTGTGCGGTGGTACGCACGTGTCGGCTACCGGTCGGATCGGTTTCCTGAAAATCGTTTCGGAAAGTTCGATTGCCGCCGGTGTGCGCCGTATCGAGGCTGTGACGGCCGAAGGCGCCGAAAACCTGGTGGAGCACTTGCAGGATATGAACACCAACATCCGCGAGCTGTTCAATAACGCTCCCGACCTGATGGTGTCGGTGAAGAAGATGATGGAGGACAACTCGAGCCTGCGCAAACGCATCGAGAACTTCTCGCAGCAGCGTGCCCTTCAGCTTCGCGAAGATTTGCTCAACCGTGCCGAAACGGTGGGCGACATCAAGCTGGTCCGCCTGGTGGGCGACGAGAACCCCGAAATCCTCAAGGGAATCGTTCCTTTCTTTAAGGAGAAGTTCAACGACGTGAAGTTTGCCCTGGTGGTCGGAACCGCCTACGAGGAAAAACCCTCGCTGCTGGTGTTCCTGTCGCAGCCGTTGGTCGATGCCGGACTGAATGCCGGAAAGATGATCCGCGAAGCCGCGCAACTGATTCAGGGTGGCGGCGGTGGCCAGGCCTTTATGGCAACGGCCGGTGGCAAAAACGTCAATGGTCTTTCGGCAGCGGTCGATAAGCTGGTGTCGATGATCCAATAATCATAATTGACAGACAAAGAGGGCGCGTACGCTATCGTACGCGCCTTTTTTTGTGCGTTGATGTAGTGTTGAGTAATTCGTAAAAAGTAGTCGTGGTGTATGCCGGCCAATTTTCTCAAAAGAGTGGTTAAACGCTTTTTAACACGATTTCGGCGGATATTTAACAAAAATAAAACGGATGATGTATCCACTTATGTGCCCGGTGGCCTGGTCGGAATGGGCCAACACCTGATTATTCGCCGTACATTTGCATTGTTTCGTTGAGACAATAACCAAAAATCAATACCCGATATGAAAAAGTTACTTACCCTGCTTTCGTGCCTGTTGGTGATTGCCGAATCGGCCTTCGCCATCTTCCCGATGAAGCTGCGCAACGGATCTGATTTTGCCGACAGCGAAATCTACATTGCCATTGTCGGACAAAGTTACGCCAACAACGGCGGCTACATCTACTATGATTTGAAGAACAACTCTTCGACGAATGTCAAACTGAACACGCTCAACGAGAGCGTCAACACCTTGCACAAGACGAGCGGCGACTGGGGCTATGCCAATATCTTTACGAAATTGAGCGAAATTAACAACAAAACCATTTACATCGACAAGACTTTTGCCTGCCGTATGTTTATCGGTTTCAAATCGCCCATGTACCTGCACGCGTTTAACCAAACGACGACCTTCGGCTACGCCGGAGCCAACCTGCAGAACACTTCCGACCCCAACATCGACCTGCGTTGGGAGGTGATTGAGTTTACCTACGACCAGTACGACGTGATGTTTGTGAACACCACCCGTGTCGATGCCTTCCAATACCCGATGGGTATCGAACTTTACGGCAATACGGCGGCCGGTGCCAACAACGCCTACATGAAGCGCGGCGACCTCAAGTCGTACACCGATATTATGAACCTCTGGACGTCGCAACTGGGCGGTACGGTTTACAAAAACTGTAAGGTGGATTACATCACTAAAGACAACTTGGGCGGTATCATCATGCAGCCTTCCAAAATTGCGGCTGTGAAAAACGCCAATGTGTTCGACAACTACATCAACAACATCTGGTCCACCTTCCGCAACAAAACCTTGCGCGCCAACATGGGCGATTTGGGCGAGTGGTACGGCCGGGTGAGCGGCGATGTGTTCACGATGACCCGCGTAAGCGACGGGGCGGTGGCCAAAATCTACAGCAAGCCTTCGACCACCGACGCCATCGAAGGGGCTGGCGCCTTTGCCAACGGCAACAGCCTCGATTTGGCTTTGCAGGCCATGTTCTGCGGTGCGGTCAACCGTGGTATGATCGACCTCAACAAGGGCGACAACGAGTTGCAAAAATGGGGCGACACCTCCAAGTTCTATACCATGAACACCTGGAACGAATACGTGAAATTCTTTCACCAGTCGTCGGTAAGCTACCAGACATACACCTACGCATTTGCCTACGACGACACCTTCGACCAGTCTTCGACCTGCGCCACGTCGCACCCCGACCACCTGAGCGTGAATATCGGCGGTTTCTATAAGGATCCGGGCGAAGGCTTCAACGGCAATACCGGCGGTGGCGGCGGTGGTGGCAACACGGGCTCGTGCACGACCGATGCCGCTCCGGTGGCTTGGGTTTTCCAAGATTCCAACTACGGTGGCGAAAGCTACGGCTTGGGCGAAGGCAATTTCAAGAAAAGCGACCTGCAGGCGCGCTGCATCGCCGACAATTGGATTTCGTCCATCAAAGTACTGCCCGGCTTTAAGATGATTGCCTATGTCGATGACAACTACGGCGGCTCGTCCGTCACTTGGACCGAGAACCAAAGCTATGTGGGCGCCGACTGGAACGACAAAATCTCGTCCATCAAAATCGTGCCCAACGGCACGGGTGGCAAGAGCGGCCTCTGGAAAATCAAGAACCGCAACTCGGGCAAATACTGGGATTGCGACGGCAATAAAACGGCCGACAACACCAAGGTGGTGCAATGGGCCGACGAAGGCCTCGAAGCCTACCAGCAATGGGAGTTGGAAGAAACCTCGACGGGCGTCTATCACATCCGTCCGGCCTCGAACCTCAACACCCGTGTCGAAGTGTATTACGGATATGCCGATAACGGCACCGGACTGGTGATGTATCCACAGACCGAAAATTACAAGAACGCCGAATTTATCTTGTACCCCAAGGGCAACGGTTACTTCCAGCTCATCGCCCGCCACTGCGGCAAACCGCTCGAAATGGCCAGCTCGACCACCGACAACGGCGCCCAAGTCAAAATTTACGACAACAACGGCACCAACGCCCAACAATGGCAACTGCTGCGCAACCAACCCGAAGGCTGCGGCCACGCCACCTTCTATTCCGATTGTGACCACTCGGGTGTGGCCATCACCTTGTCGGAAGGCTACTACGACGCTTGGCAGCTGCGCCTCTACGGCATCGGCAACGACCAGCTGTCGTCGCTCAAAGTGATTCCGGGCTACAAAGTGACCATTTGGGACGGCGAAGGCTCGGGCACCAAAAAGACCTATACGGGCAATGTCGATTGCCTCGTTGCCGACGGCATGAACGACAAGACCTCGTCGATTGCCATCGACCCGGTCGGCAAGTCGGGCCTGGCCGGCACCTATCAGGTACAGGGCAAGAACAGCAAACTGTACTGGGGCATCAAAAACGCCTCGAAGAACAACAGCGTTGATTTGCAGCAACAGGCCCTCGACGCCACGGTTTCGCAGACCTGGACGCTGAGCGAATACGGCAACACGGGCGTGTATTGCATCACCAACGTCAACTCGGGCAAGGTGCTCGACGTCAACAGCGCTGTCTGCACCAGCACCTCCGACAACCGCGCGTCGATTTCGCAATATACCTACACCGAAGGCGCTTACCACCAGCAGTTCATCGCAGTCGATAAAGGCAGCGGTTTCTATCAATTCGTCGATCGCCACAGCGGCATGGTCATCGAAGTGCCCGACAACAAGACGACGGCCTGTGACCTGAAGATGTGGAAAAACAACGACCAGGCCTGCTCGCAGTGGAAGCTCCTGCAACCCACGTACGACAAGTGGGTGGTTTCTGCCGAAGAGCCGACCGGCAGTTTCAAGGATTTGCGCTGGAACGACATCTACGCCTGGAGCGGCGTGGAAGGCAAGGCCACCACGGGTGCTTACGAAGGCAGCGGCAGCATCGCCTGGACGGTCAACGCCACCGAAAGCTGGTGGGGTTGGGGCATCCACAACACCAACTACACCTTGGACATGACCGCCGTCAAGAACTGGTACATCTGCTTTGCCGTCAAGACCAACTGCACCGACGCCCTGGCCGTGAAAGTGGCCGGCACCAACGGTGAGTACAGCGTGGCTTTGAGCGGCAACTACGCCGTGGCCCGCAACGGCTACTGGCAAACCATGTGCATCCCGTTCTCGGCATTCACCTCGCAAGGCATGACCCTGGGCAGCCAAACGGGCAATGTGCTCTTCTCGATTGTCTGCGAGAACGCCACGAGCGGCAGCAAAAACAAGTTTATGGAAATCGACAACGTCTATTACTCGCCGACCGCCGTCAAACCGACGCAGGTGGAGGAGGCCTCCGACAAGGCCGAAGCGGGCATGAAGCTCTATCCCAACCCGGCTGCCGACTACGTTCAAGTGAGCGGTGTGAGCGACAATGCCACCATCGCCGTCTATGACATGACCGGCCGCCTACTGATTAGTCAAGAGGCCGAAGCCGGCCGTGCGACGATCGACATCACGCGCCTGGGCCGCGGCAACTACCTGGTACGCGCCGACGGACAGACGCAACATTTGCTGAAATAAACAGTGTGTTTATTATAGGTTTTTTGATTTGATTGGGAAGGCGTCTGCAGCGGCAGACGCCTTTTTTCGTCTTTTTTGATGAGGTGTTGAGAAAGTGCCCGGAATCCACTTTCTGCCCATGGAACGAAGAGCATTCCGGCAATGCTGTGGTTTTTATTTGTATCTTTGTTTTTGGATAAGTCCTTAAAAACAAATCAAATACCCAAATATTATGAAAAAGTTTCTCATTACCCTGATTGCCTTGACAGTAGCCGTTCAGTCTGCCTTGGCCATCTTCCCGATGAAATTGCGCAATGGTTCGGAATTCGCCGACAGCGAAATCTACATCGCCATTGTGGGACAAAGCTACGCCAATAACGGCGGTTACATCTATTATGACCTGAGCAACAACAATGCGGGTCATGTGCAGATGAACACGCTCAACGAAAGTGTCAATACCCTGCACAAAACCAATGGTGACTGGGGCTATGCCAACATCTTCACCAAACTCAGCAACATCGCGAACAAAACCATTTACATCGACCGGTCGTTTGCCTGCCGCATGTTCATCGGTTTCAAGTCGCCGATGTACCTGCACGCCTTCAACCAAACCACCACGTTCGGTTATGCCGGCGCCAACTTGCAAAACCCCTCCGATCCCAACATCGACTTGCGTTGGGAGGTGATTGAGTTTACCTATGACCAGTACGATGTGATGTTCGTCAACACCACCCGCGTCGATGCCTTCCAATACCCGATGGGCATCGAGCTTTACGGCAACGTGGCCGCAGGAGCCAACAACGCCTACATGAAGCGCGGTGACCTTAAGTCTTATACGGACATTATGAATCTGTGGGATTCGCAATTGGGAGGCACCATCTACCGCAATTGCAAGGTTGACTATATCACCAAAGACAACTTGGGCGGCATCATCATGCAACCCTCCAAGATCGCCGCGGTCAAGGACGCCAATGTGTTTGACAACTACATCAACAACATCTGGAGCACCTTCCGCAACAAGACCCTTCGTGCCAACATGGGCGATTTGGGCGAGTGGAGCGGCAGGGTGAGCGGCGATGTGTTTACGATGACGCGCGCGAGCGACGGAGCCGTGGCCAAGATCTACAGCAAACCCTCGACCACCGACGCCATCGAAGGCGCGGGCGCCTTTGCCACCGGCAATGGAACTGACCTGGCCCTGCAAGCCATGTTCTGCGGTGCCGTCAACCGCGGCATGATCGACCTCAACAAGGGCGACAACGTGCTGCAGAACTGGGGCGACGCCAGCAAATTCTACACCATGAACACCTGGAACGAATACGTGAAATTCTTCCACCAATCGTCGGTGAGCTACCAGACCTATACGTATGCGTTTGCCTACGACGACACCTTCGACCAATCATCGACCTGCGCCACGTCGCACCCCGACCACTTGAGCGTGAATATCGGCGGTTTCGTGACCGACCAGGGCGAAGGTTACAACGGCAATAGCGGCGGCGGAAACGATGCCGTGTCGTTCAAGACATTGACCTCGGGAGCCACGCTCTCCAGTGCATCGAGCTACAATATCGAGGTCAATTATACGGCTTCGACCTCCCGCGACGTGTATTTGTGCATGTATGACAATAGCGGTACTTGGAATGTGATTGGCGAGGTGCATAAAAGTGTAGGCGCCGGTTCGGGCACCATCAACTTCACGCTGCCCGTTTCGCCTACACCGGCCAGTGGTACCAATGGGTATATTTTCAAGTGTGACATCCGTCCCACCGGTGGCGCATGGGATACCTTTACAGCGATGCAATTGGCAGAGAACATCTCTATTTCGGGTGTTAGTTACAGCGACGACGTGTCGTTCAAATCTATGTCGTCGGGTGCCACAATCGCCAGCGCTTCCAGCTACAGCATTGCCGTTAACTACAGCGCTTCGACCAATCGCGACGTGTACCTGTGCATGTACGACAACAGCGGTACGTGGAACGTTATCGGCGAAGTGCACAAAAGTGTTTCGGCCGGTACGGGTACCGTCAACTTTACCCTGCCGGTTTCGCCCACTCCGACGCCCGGCACCACTGGCTATATCTTCAAGGCGGATATCCGCCCGACGGGTGGCGCTTGGGATACTTACGTGAAAATGCAGTTGGTGGAGAATGTTACGATTGAAGCCGCTCAGAACAACTACGACAAGTGGATCATCTCGGCCGAAAACCCGACCGGCAACTACTACGACCTGCGTTGGAACGACATCTACGCCTGGAGCGGTGTTGAGGGCAAGGCTACGACCGGTGCCTACGAAGGCTCGGGTGCCATCGCCTGGACGGTCAACGCCACCGAAACCTGGTGGGGCTGGGGCATTCACAACACCAACTACACCTTGGACATGTCGGCTGTGAGAAACTGGTACATCTGCTTCGCTATCAAGACCAACTGCACCGACGATCTGGCCGTTAAAATCGCCGGTTCCAACGGCGAGTACAGCGTGGCCCTGAGTGGCAATTACGCCGTGGCCCGCAACGGCAACTGGCAGACGGTCTGCATTCCGTTCTCGGCCTTCACATCGCAAGGCATGACCTTGGGCAGCCAGACGGGCAACGTGCTCTTCTCGATTGTTTGCGAGAATGCCACCAATGGCAGCAAGAACAAATTTATGGAAGTGGACAATGTCTATT
>JAGCZK010000181.1 GCA_017960065.1 Paludibacteraceae bacterium | reverse complement strand
TTTTCGCCATGACGGGTGCCGATTATCTTCACTTCGGTGTCGCCGTATTCGGGTTTTACCTGCCGGTAGGTCTGTTTCATGGCCTCGGCCAGGGTTACGAGCGTTGCAGCCGGCGCCTTTTGTACAAACAAGTCGCCGTTATGGCCGTTGGTAAAGGCGTATATCACCAAATCGACAGCATCGTCGAGGGTCATCATAAACCGGGTCATGTTGGGGTCGGTAATCGTAATGGATTTACCTTCCTCCATCTGGTCCACCCACAGCGGGATCACCGAACCGCGGCTTCCCATCACATTTCCGTAACGGGTACAGCAGATGGTGGTTTTGGCATCGTCGCCCAACTCGCGTCCTTTGGCAATGGCCACCTTCTCCATCAGCGCCTTACTCATTCCCATGGCATTGATCGGATAGGCCGCCTTGTCGGTCGAAAGGACCACCACGTTCTTCACGCCGTGCTCAATGGCCGATTCCAGCACATTGTTGGTGCCTTCGATGTTGGTGCGGACCGCTTCCATCGGAAAGAACTCACAAGACGGGACCTGCTTCAGGGCTGCGGCCGAAAACACGTAATCGACCCCCACCATGGCAATGTCCACCGACGATTTGTTTCTTACATCACCGATGTAGTATTTGATTTTGTTGGTCTGCAGGGCATGACGCATATCGTCCTGCTTTTTTTCATCGCGACTGAAAATACGGATTTCTTTGATGTCGCTGTCGAGAAAACGACGGAGAACCGCATTGCCGAACGAACCGGTTCCGCCCGTAATGAGCAAGGTTTTGTCTTTAAATACTGACATACGTGTGTGAATTCTTTTATGCAAATAAAATCGATTTTTCGGAAAAATCCGCTTTCTCTTAATGAAATTTAGCAATTAGCTGGTCAATCGTTAAGGGATTTTGCTCGCCGGTGGCCATATCCTTGAGCATCACCACCCCTTTGGCCATCTCGTCTTCGCCGACAATCGCCACATACGGAATCTGCCGGTCGTTGGCGTAGCCCATCTGTTTTTTGAACTTTACCGCATCGGGATAGATTTCGGCGGCAATGCCCGCCTCGCGCACCCGGCGCACCAAGGGCAGGAGGTAGCGCAGTTCGGCCGGACCGAAGTTCAGAAAGATGATTTGGGTACCCATCGCAGCCGATTTGGGATACAGGTCGAGCTGGTTGAGCACGTCGTAGATACGGTCGGCGCCAAACGAAATGCCGACGCCCGACACGCCTTCCATGCCGAAAATGCCGGTCAGGTTGTCGTAGCGGCCGCCGCCGGTGATGCTGCCGATTTGCACGTCGAGGGCCTTGACCTCGAGGATGGTTCCGGTATAGTAGTTCAGGCCGCGGGCCAGCGTCAGGTCGAGTTCGACGGTGTTGCGAATCTCGGCGCCGTCGAGCAAGTCGAGCAGTTCGGTCAGCTCGGCCACGCCCTTCACGCCCATTTCGGAAGCCTGCAGAATCTGCGACAGGGCGGCCAGTTTTTCGCGGTTGCCGCCCTGCATCAGCAGCACGGGCTGCAATGCGGCGACCTGCCGGTCGTCGAGGCCTTTGCCCAGCAATTCGGCGTTGACCGCCTCGAGTCCGATTTTGTCGAGTTTGTCGATGGCCACGGTGATATCGACGATTTTGTCGGGGGCCCCGATCATATCGGCAATGCCCGCCAACACCTTGCGGTTATTGATTTTTACCGCGACACGGATACCGAATTTGCTGAAGACGGTGTCGATGATTTCGATGAGTTCCAGCTCGTTGACCAGCGAATCGCTGCCCACCACGTCGGCGTCGCACTGATAGAACTCGCGGTAGCGGCCTTTTTGCGGACGGTCGGCGCGCCATACCGGCTGAATCTGGTAGCGTTTGAACGGAAACTTGATCTGGTCGCGGTATTGCACCACGAAACGGGCGAACGGCACGGTCAAATCGTAGCGCAATCCCTTCTCCGACAGCTTTTTGAGCATTTTGTTGGAATTGTGCTCACGCCAGTCTTCGTCGGTCACGTCGTGCAGGTAATCGCCCGAATTCAGGATTTTGAACAGCAACTTGTCGCCTTCTTCGCCATATTTGCCCATCAGGGTGGACAGGTTTTCCATGGCCGGGGTCTCGATCGGACGGAAACCGTACTGCGCATAGACCGACTTGATGGTGTTGAAGATGTAGTTGCGTTTTTCCATCTCTTCGGGAAGGAAATCGCGCGTGCCTTTGGGTATAGAAGGTTTTGTTGCCATAAAAGTTGATGATAAAAGACTTGCAAAGGTACAGTTTTTTTGCAAAAATTCCTACCTTTGCGGCATGAATATTAGAGACCTGCAATTCAACCGCTATTTTCTTGTCGTCGCCGACGGCGAAAATTTTCCGCTGAGCGCCTGCCAGTCGGCCGCTTTGTTTGCCCAAGGATTCGAAAAGGGGCTGGCGCTGGTAAGCCTGGCCGAAACCAACTCTCCGGCCTTCACCGCCGCCGCCGAGGCGTTTTTCGCCGACGCTCCCTACCCCTACCTGTGCGAGGCCTGCACCGCCTCGACCGAAGACCTGTGCGCCCTGTCGGAACGCACCGAGAGCCCCATGCTCTTCATCGAAATCAACCCCAAGGGCCGCTTTGGCAGCAGCATGTACTGGTTCAAGGCCTTGCGCGAACTGCGGATTCCGTTCGTCCTGACAAAGACCGGCATGGAAATCCGATCCTTCGCCCAGGTGCTGGTGCCGGTATGCTATTTGGTCGAAGAAAAAGAAAAAGGCCCGTACACCGCCAACATGGGGCGTTTCCTGAAGTCGCACATCCGCCTGCTACAGGCCCGCGACTACGGCACGAAAGCCCAACGCAATGTCAACGATATCACGGCGTTATACGACAAGTTCAGCGGCTCCGAAGCCGTTTCGTACGAGGTCATTCCCGCCAAAAAGGACAGCTTCAAGGTCGAGCGCGAAGCGGCCGCCCGCTGCCACGAATTCGGCGCCGACATGCTGGTCATTTCGACCTCGCGCGACTACGGTCTCGACGACCTGATCTTCGGGCCGAAGGAGCAGCACGTCTTCCGCGAGTCGCCGGTTCCCGTCATGTGCATCAACCCGCGTGGGGACCTCTACGTGCTTTGCTGGTAAAAGCACGACAGAAACCGCCTCTCGTTGAGATGTTGATAACTATTTCGCCGTGTTGATAACTCTTGGCAAAAAACACGCTTTGGCGCGGGAAAAATCCGTAATTTTGCAGGAAAATAAAACAAGGTATGGCGAAAAAGGCGAAAGGCCCCGGTTTTGCAGCAAGCATCAAGTCATTTTTCTGTGACGAAAAGGTCCAGTTCCTGTTCGGAATCGGACTGATTTTTATCGGCATCTTCCTGCTGCTCGCCATGATTTCGTTCCTGTTTTCGGGTGGCAACGACTACAGCCTGCTCCACCAAAGCCTCGAAGACTTGCAGGGCGAAGCCAAACCCTTCCGGAATTTGTGCGGTGCCTCGGGCGCCAAAGCGGCCAACCTGCTGATAAACCAGTGGTTCGGCATCGCCTCGTTTACCATTCCCGTCTTTTTGTGCATCTGGGGCTACAAGCTCGTCGTGCCGTCCAAGTCGGGCTCCATCTTACGGAAATTTTTCATTTTAGCCTTCTTTACGGTATGGGTGTCGCTGGTGATGGCCCTGGCATTGCCCGAAATCCCGGCCGCCCCCTACCTGCAATTGGGCGGCAACCACGGCCGGATGTTGGTGAACCTGGCCATCCTGACCATGGGGAAACTGGGCCTCACGCTCTTTTTGGCC
>JAGCZK010000180.1 GCA_017960065.1 Paludibacteraceae bacterium | reverse complement strand
TTGGTCTGCGGCATGATGTCGTCATCGGCAGCAATGATGATAATGGCCACGTCGGTCACCTGTGCACCACGGGCACGCATGGCCGTAAAGGCTTCGTGACCCGGCGTGTCGAGGAACGTGATGTGTTGTCCGCTCTCCAAGGTTACATTGTAGGCACCGATGTGCTGGGTAATACCGCCAGCCTCTCCGGCGATGACGTTCGATTTGCGGATGTAGTCCAAGAGCGACGTCTTACCATGATCGACATGACCCATGACCGTTACGATCGGGGCACGCGGCAAGAGGTCTTCGGGTTTGTCTTCGACCTCGTTGATGCTCTCGGTCACCTGTGCGCTGACATATTCGGTCTTGAATCCGAACTCGTCGGCCACAATATTGATGGTTTCGGCGTCGAGACGCTGGTTGATCGACACCATCAGGCCCAAGTTCATGCAGGTACCGATGACTTTGGTCACCGGCACGTTCATCATCGTAGCCAGTTCGTTGACCGTCACAAACTCGGTGATTTTGATGATCTGCCCCTCCAGACGCTCCATTTCCTGCTCTTCCTGCATACGCTGCGAAGCGGCAAGACGTTTGTCCTTGCGGTATTTGGCCCCCTTGGCCGTTTTCTGCTTGTTGGTCAGTTGGGCCAGCGTTTCCTTTACTTGTCTTTGAACATCCTCCTCGCTGGGCTGCGCGTGCTCAAACGAACGGTGGTCCTTTTTCCCGCCACGGCCCTGCTGGCCGTTGAAGGGTTTGTTCAAATCCACACGTTCCTTTTGGATACGGTTGCGTTTTTTGCGTTCGTCGCTATTGCCCGCATTGTCCGAAGCATTGTTTTGCGGACGCGAAGCCTGTTTCTCCTCGCGCTCCTTGCGGCGCTCTTCTTTGCTCTTCTTGTTCGGACGGGTTTTCTGGTTAAGTGCCGAAAGGTCGATGTTGCCCACCACCTTGATGCCGGAGCTGGACGTGGCTGCAGCCACCGGAGCGAAGACCTCGGGGGCCGGCTGCGGTGTTTCCAGGGGCGCCGGTTCGGGCTCGGGGGCAGGCTTCACCTCTTCGGGCTCGGGTTCGGGAGCAGGTGCTTTAACCGCCTCTTTTTCAGGGGCAGGCGCAGCAGCCGCGGGCTTTTTGCGGCCCTCGAGCGCATCCAAATCGAGCTTGCCGACCGGTTTGAATTGCGGACGCGAAACCTCGACCTCCACTTTGATTTCTTCGGGCTCCTCCTTTTTCTTGAACTCGTCCAAAGAAACCGTCGCTTCGTTCTTGTTCTTTTCTTTGTGACGCAGGGCCACAATGTCAGACTCTTTCTTCTGGGTCTTGTCCTTCAGGTATTCTTTTTCCAACAGGTCGTACTGTTCTTCGGTAATACGAAAGTTCGGATTGGCCTCGATTTCGGTAAAACCTTTGGAATTGAGGAATTCGACCACGGTCTGAAGTCCTACATTAAAATCTTTTGTAACTTTACTTAACTTTACTGGCATATAGGAGTTTATTCAAATTCTGCGCGTAACACTTCAATTACATGGTCAATGGTTTCTTCTTCGAGGTCGGTTGCCTTGATCAGTTCTTCGCGGGGAACAGCCAACACCGCTTTGGCGGTATCATAGCCCAATTCCTTGAAGACGTCGATCACCCATTGCTCAATTTCATCATTGAATTCGTCGAGGTAGATATCCTCTTCCTGTACATTTTCAATATCGCGGAACACTTCGATTTCGTATCCGGTCAGCTTGGTTGCCAAACGGATGTTCATACCGCCCTTACCGATGGCCATCGACACCTCTTCGGGTTTGAGGCAGACTTCGGCACGTTTGCGGGCCTCGTCGAGGGTCACGCTCACGATTTTGGCCGGGCTCAGGGCACGGGTGATAAAGAGCGACATATTGGAGGTGTAGTTGATCACGTCGATGTTTTCGTTTTTCAACTCACGCACGATGCCATGGATACGCGAACCTTTGACACCCACGCACGAACCTACCGGATCGATACGGTCGTCGATCGACTCCACGGCGATTTTGGCGCGTTCGCCCGGGATACGGGCAATGGCCTTGATATTGATGATTCCCTCTTGGATTTCGGGAATTTCCAATTCGAACAAGCGTTGCAGGAACACATCGGCCGTACGCGACACGATGATTTTCAGGTTGTTGTTCTTGTTATCGACTTGTACCACCACGGCCTTGACGGTATCGCCCTTGCGGTAGTAGTCCGACGGAATCTGCTCCGACTTGGGCAACAGCATTTCGTTGTTGTCGGCATCGACCAGCAGCACCTCGCGTTTCCACACTTGGTAAACTTCGCCGTAAACCACTTGGCCGACCATGTCTTTGTACTTGTCGTAGATGGCTTCTTTTTGCAATTCCAAAATTTTGGAAGAAAGCGTCTGGCGCAACGTCAGCACGGCACGACGTCCAAACGAACGGAAATCGATCGAGTCGGTCACGTCTTCGCCGATTTCGCACTCGCTGTCAATGGTACGGGCCTCGGTCAAACCGATCTGAAGGTTGGGGTCTTCCACTTCGCCGTCGGCCACCACTTCGCGCTCTCTCCAGATTTCGCAGTCACCCTTGTCGGGATTCACAATCACGCTGATATTCTCGTCAGTGCCGTACATTTTGGCGATCACGTTGCGGAAGGACTCCTCCAATACGCTGATCATTGTTGATTTGTCGATGTTTTTGAGTTCCTTAAACTCAGAAAAAGTCTCGATCATGTTCAGAGACTTCGTTGAATCTTTAGCCATTGCTTTGATTAATTGAATTTTAGATTATATTTTGCATATTTTATTCCATCGAATCGGAAGGACTTGACAACCTCTTCCTTTTTGCGGGTCTCCTTGTTTTTCTGCTCGAAACGCAAAGAGAAGCCCTCGTCGGTCACCGACTCCAGCACGCCCAGCCACTTTTTGCCTTCGGCCAGCACTTCGATTTCGTTGCCGACATTTTTTTCATACTGGCGTTTGACCTTAAACGGCGAAGTCAGCCCACAAGAGCCGACTTCCAGTTCGTAATCCTCCTCATCGCGGTCGAGGCGCGATTCGATATAACGGCTGAGTGCGACGCAGGTGTCGATGTCGAGGTCGCCGTCGGCATCCACCTCCACCACAATGCGGTTGTCCGGACTCACCGTCACCTCCACCAGATAGCAGTTGAGGGCGTCGGTTTTTTCCTGAACAATGGAAGCGACAAGGTTTTTATCTATCATCGGTACGTATTTATAAAAAACTGAGGGGAACGCACGCTCCCCTCAAATCGCTGCAAAATTAGTGCATAAAAACCGAACATCCAAATTTTTAGGCGACAAAAAGCCGATATTTTCAAAATTTCCCTTATCTTTGTCGCGGAAATTTCAAAAACTAACACAATATTTATGGCAACTACCGCAGATTTTAAGACCGGCATGTGCATCGAGCACAAAGGCGACTTGTACTATGTGATCAACTTCTTGCACGTAAAACCGGGCAAAGGCAACACCTTTGTACGCGTTAAACTCAAAAACGTAAAAACCGGACTGGTTCTGGAAGAGCGCTTCGACGCAGGTATCCGTATCAACGTCGCCCGCGTGGAACGTCGTCCGTACCAATTCCTCTACAAAGATGACATGGGCTACAACCTCATGGACACCGAAACCTACGAACAAATCAGTGTTCCGGGCGAAATGATCAACGGCGTTGATTTCATGAAAGACGGCCAGGAGCTGGAATGCGTGTTCCACGCCGACACCGAAACCTTTTTGTATGCCGACATGCCCAATTCGGTCGTACTCGAAGTGACCTACACCGAGCCGGGTCTGAAAGGCGACACCGCCACCAACACGCTGAAACCCGCCACCGTTGAAACCGGCGCCACCGTTCGCGTACCCTTGTTTATCAACGTAGGCGAAAAAATCAAAATCAATACCGAAGACGGCACCTACATGGAACGTGCCAAATAAAACCGGTAACCCCAAAACAAAAGAAATCCCCGGAGCAACGCTTCGGGGATTTTCTTTTTTGGGCAGGTCAAACGCCTTATTCAATCGGCAGCGCGCGACGGAAACCGCAGTCGAGCGAGATCAGGGTCTCGGTCGAGACCACGCCCGGAATCTCCTGGATTTTGTCGTTCAACAGCACCATGAGGTGCTCGTTGTCGCGCGCAAAAAGTTTGATCAGCATGGTATAGGCTCCCGTCGTGAAATGGCACTCGGTGATTTCTGGAATCTCCAGAAGGCTGGGAACCACATCCTTGTACATCGAACCCTTTTCGAGACGGATGCCGATATAGGCGCAGGTGCTGTAACCGATTTTACGGGCATTGACATGGTAGCCCGAGCCCTCTATCATGCCGTTATCCACCATTTTCTGCACCCGCTGGTGAACCGCAGCGCGCGACACACCGCACGATTCGGCCACGTCTGCAAAGGGTACGCGCGCATTGTTGACGATGACGCGCAGAATATCTTTGTCCAACTTATCCATAGGCTCTCAAAAAAAAGAAGCGGCCACCCCGCACAAGGGGATGACCGCTATGGGTTATGCATTATTCTTCGGCCGATTTTTCAACGTATGGGCTGACACCTACCAGTTTGACGTCGAAAATCAAGGTCGAGTACGGTTTGATCATGCGGTTACCGGTTTCGCCATAGCCCAATTCGTAGGGCACATAGAAGGTGTAGGACGAACCTACAGCCATCATCGGCAGACCTTCCTGCCATGCCGGAATCATGCGGGCCAAGGGCAAAGACACGGGGCTTCCCGAAGTTTGGTCAAACACCGTACCGTCGATCAGGCTGCCTTTGTACTCTACCAAAACGGTGTCCAGCGCAGCGGGTTTCACGCCATGGCCTTGTACATTGACTTTGTATTGCAAGCCGCTTTCGGTCGTCTGCACGCCGGCTTGGTTTTTGTTATCCTCCAGGAAGGCGATGCACTCCAAACGGTAAGCGCCGTACTGCTTTTCGTTTTGGGCACGACGGGCATCGTTTTGTTTGCGTTCGAGAAGTTCACGCGCGTCTTCGTCATCGAGTTCGAGCTCCTGATTCTGCATAGCGGCGATAAATGCCTGAACATAAACGTCGCGGTCGAGTTTGCTCAACGTGTCGTCTTGGAAGAAGAACGCTTCGGCACGGTCGAGATTGCCCGTAACCATCAATGCAAAGTTGGCACCGGCCGCATAGGCTTTTTTGGATTTGGTTTTGGCGGTCATCACTTCCTGCACGCCGCGCAAGAATTCTTTGGTATAGGTGGAATCCAAATCGTACTCCATCTGCAAGTGTTCAACGACACCCTGTGTCATCACCACACCCAAGGCGTACGAGATGCTGTCGGCATCCGATTCCAGTTTGGCACTTTTGTTTCCACACGAACTAAAGCCGGCAGCCACCATCGCCGCCATGGCAAAAAAAGCAATTTTTTTCATTTTAACGGGTTATTTTTAAAATTATTGTTCAATAGACAGCAGTTCCACTTCGAAAATCAGGGTGGAATAAGGAGGGATGGCTCCGCCTGCACCGTTGGGGCCATAGCCGAGCGCCGACGGAATATACAGCACAAACTTGGAGCCGACGGGCATCAGCTGGAGTCCTTCGGTCCACCCCGGAATCACCTGCGACAGGCCGAACACCACCGGTTCGCCCCGGTCGTACGAACTGTCGAACTTGGTGCCGTCGAGCAAGGTTCCTTCGTAGTGCACCTTCACACGGTCGGCCACCGTCGGCATCGGGCCATCGCCCATACGCACCACCTGGTATTGCAAACCGGTTTGGGTTTCAATCACGCCTTCGCGCTTGCGGTTTTCATCAAGGAATTTCTTTTCCTCCTCAATATTCTTGGCCGTTGCCTCTTCCTGTAACTGGCGCATGTACCGGTTGAGGTAGTCGTTGGCAAACTCCGGCGTCATTTGCGAAATCACCGGCACATCGCCCAAGACTTCGCGAAACGCCTCGAGAAATTTTTCTTTCGAGACCTCGGTTCCGAACACCTGGTCGAGTTGCATCGACAGGTTGGTGGCCAGATTGACACCCAGGGCATACAGGGCAGAGTCGGTTTTCGTTTCGAGTTTGGCCTGCGAACTTTGGATGGTGACCGTCGGCACCTCGGCTTCCTTGGCCTGCCGGGCTTTTTTGGACTTGGCTTCGGCCGAAGCCACGCCGACCAGCAGCACCAGGCCGACAATAAGCAATTTTTTCATTTAGAGTACATTTAAGAGTTCTACATCAAACACCAGTGTGGCGTGAGGCGGAATCGCCGCTCCGGCGCCACGTTCGCCGTACGCCAGGTCCGACGGGATGAACAGCCGCCACTTGGCGCCCTCGCCCATCAGCTGCAGGGCCTCGACCCAACCGGCAATCACCTGGTTGACGCCGAACACGGCCGGTTCGCCGCGGTCGTACGAACTGTCGAACACCGTGCCGTCGAGCAAACTGCCCTTGTAATGGCAGCGCACCCGGTCGGTGGCGGCAGGCTTGCGACCCTTGCCTTCGGTCAGCACTTTATATTGCAGGCCGCTGGGCAGTTCGATCACTCCGGCTTCCTGTTTGTTTTTGGCCAGAAACGCGCTTCCGGCCTCTTTGTTCTGTGCATTGATTTTATTGGCCAGGGCCTGGAAAAACTCGTCCAGCACCTTCTTGGCCTCATCGGCCGACAGGACGGTCTTACGGTGTTCCAACACATCCTGCACCCCTTGGGTAAACTGCTCGAGGTTGACTCCGGCAATCCCGGAAGACTGCAGATTGTTTCCGATACTCATGCCCAAGGCATAACTTACTTTTTCCATCAGTGATTCCATTCTTAATCAGGCTGCCGGGGTTTTGAGCGGACAGCATGCAAATTTACGACAATTTGCACACATTCCATCATAAAAAATCAAAAAAAGAGCGACAAAACGGCCGAAGGGGAAAAAACCGGTCCAAGATGACGCAAAAAGCTCATTTTCAAGAAAGAATCCGAAAAATAACGGGCATTTTCACGGCGGTGTTAATACTTTTTTTATGGAAAAAGTCGCTGATGACGGAAAAATAAACTAAATTTGCGGCGATTTTAAGACAGACTGCAAAAGTCCGTCCTTGTTTGATTAACCATCCATAAGAACGAAAATTATGACGAACAGAAGGGTTGTGATTACCGGCATGGGCATTTACTCCTGCCTCGGCAATGGCCTTGACGCTGTAAGAGACTCGCTCTACAACGGAGTCTCCGGTATTGTTTTTGACCAAGCCCGCAAAGACTTGGGCTTCCGCTCGGCACTGACCTCCAAATTGGACGTGCCCGACTTGAAAGGCATTTTGAGCCGCAGCCAGCGCACCTTTATGCCCGAACAGGCCAAATACGCCTATGTGGCCACGGCCGAAGCGCTCAAAAACGCCGGCATTGACCAGGATTACCTCGACAGCCATGTGGTCGGACTGCTCTACGGCAACGACAGCAGCGCCGAACCGGTGTACAAAAGCTGCCAGACCATGTTCGAAAAACGCGACACGACCCTCATCGGTTCGGGCGGCATCTTCCAGTCGATGAACTCGACCGTCACCATGAACCTTTCGTGCATCTATCATCTCAAAGGCATCAACCTGACCATTTCCGGCGCTTGCGCCAGCTCTTCGCACGCCATCGGCTTGGGCGCCCTGCTCATCCGCAACGGTTTGCAAGACATGGTCGTATGCGGTGGAGCCCAAGAGGTTAACCCCTACGCTGTCGGCAGCTTCGACGGCATCAGCGCCTTCTCGACCCGCGAAAGCGAGCCCACCAAGGCCTCGCGTCCGTTCGACCGCGACCGCGACGGTCTGGGTCCGGGAGGCGGCGCCGCCACGGTAATCATCGAGAGCTACGAATCGGCCGTCAAACGCGGCGCCCCCATCATCGCCGAAGTGCTCGGCTGGGGCTTCTCATCGAATGGCGACCACATCTCGACCCCCAACGTGGACGGCCCGACCCGTTCGTTGCAAATGGCCCTCGAACAATCGGGCGTCAAACTGAACGAAATCGGCTACATCAACGCCCACGCCACTTCGACCCATGTCGGCGACACCCAAGAAGCCAAAGCCATCTACAACGTATTTGGCGACGCTTGCCCGGAAGTCACCTCGACCAAGTCGCAAACCGGCCACGAAATGTGGATGGCAGGCGCGAGCGAAACCATCTATTCGATTCTGATGATGAAAAACAACTTCATCGCCGCCAACCTCAACTTTGAGAACCCCGACGAAGATTCGGCCAAGCTCAAAATTCCGGCGACCCGCATCAACAAGCATTTCGACATGTTCCTGACCAACTCCTTCGGCTTTGGCGGAACCAACTCGACGCTCATTGTCAAGAATTTGTAATTTATCATTCTATAATTTATTAAACATGGAAAAAGCTGAATTAATTGAGAAAATCAACGCCGTATTGGTTGATGAATTTGAAGTGGAACCCGAAACCATCACGCCCGACGCTGACATCAAGAGAACCTTGAAGTTGGATAGTTTGAGCTTGGTTGACATGGTCGCTTTGATTGAAAGCGAATTCAAAGTAAAAATCAAAAACAGCGAAATCGCTTCGTTGAAAACCTTCAGCCTGCTGTACGACTTCATTTACGACAACATCGAAAAATAATGATGTCCAAAGCCTTGTTTGAGGGAGAACAGTTGTACCAACTGATCCCGCAACGGCCTCCCATGGTGATGGTAACCCACCTGTTCAAGGCTACCGAAACCGAAGCGGAAACCGCCCTGCAGATCAGTCCTGACAATTGTTTTTGCTCGAATAACCGATTTACAGAGCCGGGGTTGATTGAGCACATTGCCCAATCAGCCGCGGCTTTCGCCGGTTATCCGCACTACCTTGCCGGCAAAAAAGCGCCGCTGGGATTTATCGGAGAAATCCGCAAATTTGCGGCCTACTGTCTGCCCGAGGCCGGCAGTATGATCCGAACGCGCATCGAGGTCGTTTCGGAAATCATGGGCGTCACGCTCATCCAGGCCGAAACCACGCTCAATGGCGAAAAGGTGGCATCGTGCCAAATGAAGATATTCATTCAAAACGACTGACATGACCCAAACGCGAGTCGCCAAACTCACCAACGTCATCCGGCATCAGGTCCCGTTTTTTGAGGTGGATGCCATCCAAATGGTGTGGCACGGCAACTACGTGAAATACCTGGAGTTAGGCAGGGAGGCTTTCGGACGCCAATTCGGACTGGCGTACATGCGCATCTTCGAAAACGGCTATGTGGTCCCCGTGGTGGATTTGCACCTGAGCTACAAGAAGAACGCCCGCCTCGACGACGTGCTGCGCATCGAAACCACCTATGTCCCCACCGAAGCGGCCAAACTGATGTTCGAATACGCCGTGTATCGCGACAGCGACAACGAACTGATCCTGACCGCCAGCTCCACCCAACTCTTCGTGACCAACGAAGGGGAATTTGAACTATCCACGCCCGAATTTATTCGCCAGTGGCGTGCCCAATGGTTATAACTATGTTTAAGACACCGTTTTTTGAAATTCTGTCACAAGACAACCAGCCGGAGGCCACCCTCTTTGAACTGAAGCTGAACCCCGATTGCGAAGTGTATCAGGGACATTTCCCCGAAAAAGCGGTGGCACCGGGTGTCTGCAACATCCAAATGATTCGCGGCTGCGCCGAAAAGATGACGCAATGCCCGCTGTTTTTGTATGCCATCTCGCAATGCAAATTCACGGCGCTGGTAACCCCCGACGCCACCCCGCTGCTTTCGTTGCGCATCCAACTGACACCGCTCGAAACGGCCGGTGCCTGGAAATTGAGAGCTTCGCTGTTTCACGGCGAACAAAGTTATCTGGAACTGAAAGCGGAAGTAAAGGCCGCCTAACCCCATTTTCCCGTTTATGACCCAATTTTTCATCCGCTTGTTTGAATACTTCGACCGGCACAAAGCTTTGATGTATGTGCTGATGCTCGTCACCTCCGCCATCTTCATCGCATTTGGCACGCAAATCAAGTTTGAGGAAGACATCTCGAAACTGTTGGGTTCGAACGACGAAAACGCCGAAGAACAACTGGTGTTCGAAAATCTGAAGGTAAAAGACAAGATATTCATTCTCTTCACCGCCAAAGACGGCGCCACCCCCGATTACGAAACCCTGGCCGCCGCCTGCGACGCCTTTGCCGACTCGCTGTTGGTACAAGACACCGCCACTTCGTACATCGCCGACCTCACCTGGCAGCTCGACGAGAGCCTGCTCTACGACGGCATCGGCTACCTGTACCAGCACCTGCCGGTCATCTTCGAAAACGCCGACTATACGGTACTGGATTCGATTTGCAGCCCGGAGGTCATCGCCCAATCCATGCGCGACAACTTCGACGACGTGCAGTCGGCCACGGGCATGTACTCGTTTGAGCTGGTACGCCAAGACCCCTTGCGGCTGCGCCAGGCTTTTTCGTCGAAGTCGCAGATGGCCACTTCGGCCCTCGGTGGCAGCTACCGCATTCTGGACGGTCACTTCTATACCCGCGACTCGTCGACCGTCGTCGCCTTCCTGTCGCCCAACTTTACCGGATTCGACTCCAAAATCGGAACGCGGCTGGCCACCAAGATTGAGCGAGCCATCGCCCAGACCGAAGCCGGGTTCGACGACGTGCAGGTGCTGTTTCACGGCGCCCCGATCCAAAGCGTGTTCAACTCGCGCCAAATCAAGGAAGACCTGGTGCTGACCATCGGCATTTCGCTGACGTTGGCCCTGTTGATGCTGATGCTCTGCTTCAAAAACAAGTCGTCGGTACTGATGCTGCTGGCCCCCATCGGCTACGGGGTCTTCTTTTCGCTCTTCTGCCTGTGGCTGATCAAGGGGCGCATGTCGCTCATGGCCATCGGACTCGGAGCCATCGTGTTGGGCGTGGCGCTGAGCTACTGCCTGCACCTGCTGACGCACTA
>JAGCZK010000179.1 GCA_017960065.1 Paludibacteraceae bacterium | reverse complement strand
TTTGGAATATGCCCCGATGGTCTGGGGTGGAGGTTTCGACACACAGCAGTTGCGGGCCTTATTCGCCAGCCACCCGGAGTGCAAGTGGCTGCTTACCTTCAACGAGCCTAATTTCGTGTCGCAGTCGAATCTTACACCGGCGCAGGCTGCCGCAAAATGGCCGGATCTGCAATCGGTTGCCGATGAGTACGGGGTAAAACTGGTTTCGCCGGCGGTGAATTATTCGCCCGATGCCCCGTACAACAATCCGGTAGCCTGGCTCGATGACTTTTTTGCCGCGTGTCCCACCTGTCGGGTGGATGCCATCGCCGTACATTTCTATATGCCCAATGTGGAGGCATTGACCGGCTCCATTGAGCAATTCTACAAATACAACCGGCCGATATGGCTCACCGAGTGGTGTATGGACAAATCCATCGGCGATGTGGGTACGGCCGACGAACAACGCGATTTCCTGGTCAAGTCGGTCGATTGGCTGGAGCAGAACGACCACATCGGCCGCTATGCCTGGTTTATGGAACGCAACTGGAATGTCTATCCGGCCATATCCATGTTGGAGAACAACAGTTCCCGTTTGACGGCTTTGGGATTGGTGTACAAGTCGATGTCGTCGTACGATAAAACCTTTTGGCACCGGGCGGCGGATTGGATAGAGGCGGAGCATTATATCCGCAAATCCGGGGGCAGTGTGTATGCCAAAACCGATTTGACAGCCGTGTATGTGGGTGGAATCGCTTCCGGCACCACCTTTGACTATCAGATCCAGGTTCCGGAAAGCGGGGTTTATACCCTCGAGCTTTCGGCTGCCGCCGTGTCGGATGCGGGTTTGTTGGTGTGTGATGCCAACAATGTGCAGCTGGGCAGTTTCTATATTCCGAATACGGGCGGATGGGAGAATTTCTCGGTGCTGCGGACCGAGGTGGAACTTCCGCAGGGACAGCAGGTGCTGCGTCTTCGGAGTATCAATGAGGGGTTCAATATCGACCGCTGGAGGTTCGTTTCCAAAACAGCCGTTGCTGAGACACCGGCTTCACAAGGGGTCGCTTTCCGCCGGTTGGATGCCGCTCATTTCACGCTGCAGTCGGAGGAGCCGTTGGTTTCGGTCGATCTTTATGACGTAAGCGGTCGCAAAATGCGCTCGTTCGCTCCCGAATCGCAGCCCTACAGCCTCGACGGACTGGGCGGCGGGAGCTATCTGCTCCGGGTCGCCACCGCCTCCTTGCAGACAACCTTCAAGATTCAACGCTGACTTACACCACCCGCTCACACTCCCAGTACAATCCCCGGGTCGATGTTGAGTTTTTGACTGATTTTGCGGGCGATTTCGAGTGTGGGTTCGGCTTTGTATATTTTCGATTTTATCGTATTCGCTGTGAGTTCCGATAAACCGTATTCGCTGGAATGTTATTTTTTAGGTAGAGTCTTGATGTTGTCGAGAAAGTCTTTCTCCACCTGGCTTAGCGTGCGCTGCTGATACTTTTTGTATTCGTTGGTTGCATGGTCAATGGCTTGTTGGTGCGACACCTTTCCTGCACCTTCGAGCAGCTTTTCCCCACTCATGGTCAGAATCTTGTCCAAGTGCGTCGCCCAATCCTGCATGGTCATCGTTTGTTGGCGTTCCGCCTGCCGTTCGGCAAAATCCAAATATCCAGAAACGATTTGCCCCATGGCCCGCAGTTCCTTTTCGTCCAGATAGTTCTTGGCAATGACGGCGTCTTTCAGATGCGGCCTGTCGCCCTCGAAAGTGGTAAGTCCCATGAATTCCTTTTCGGCATCGGCACGGCTGACAATGACTTCGGCCGCGGTTTGCCCGTGGACGGCATAATGAATCTTGTTCTGCACCCGTTTGAAGAATTCAATGGAAATGTCGGCTTGGGGATTGTAGTCGATGCTTGTGGCGTAAATGTCCAGAATCTGACGGTAGAACACCTTCTCCGACGACCGAATGTCGCGGATACGTTCGATCAACTCTTTCCAGTAGCCGCCACCGCCAAGGTTTTTCAGGCGGGCATCGTCGAGGGTGAAGCCTTTGCGGATGTATTCTTTCAGCACTCCTGTGGCCCAAATGCGGAATTTGGTGGCTTGGGCTGAATTGATGCGGTATCCGACTGCTATAATCGCGTCGAGATTGTAAAAGTTGGTTGTGCTGGTTTGCGTCATCCCTTCCATCGCACCATGCCGACTGGTTGTTTCCATTTTGGAAACGACCACTTTTTCCTCGAGTTCTCCTTCTTCAAAAATGTTCCTCAGGTGTTTGCTGATGGCAGGGACGCCAACTCCAAACAATTGAGCCATCGCCTTTTGTGTGGCCCAAATGGTTTCTTCTTGAAGAATGACTTGTATTACGCCTTCTTCATTGGGAAGCTGGTATAATACAAATTGTGTTTCGTCGGTTGATGTCATAAAAGAGGGTATTTGAAGGCAAAGGTAATTGAAATCAAGAAAAAGTCCAAGCCCCTTTACACCACCCGCTCACACTCGAGTCCCGCCACGTTCATGCGGATGCGCCAGGGGTCGGGGTAGAGGTTGTTGCAGCGGTTGCCCAGGTTTTTGCCCCATCCGAGGGCTGCGCCGCGGTAGCAGAGCAGCACATAGCCTTTTGGAACCGCCGCGTCGAGTACAATGGCCTCGCCGTGCAGGTAGGCCAGGGCGGCGCGGTCGTCGAGTTCGGCCACGGGCCAGCGGCTGCGGTCGAGGTCGACCGACATGGCCAGGGCGTGCGTCGGCACGCGGTCCTTTCCCTTTTCGACAAAGGGCACCAATCCCGCTTTCAGACAACGCAGGTTCTTGGACAGATAGGCTTCGGCCGCCTCGACGGGCGACTGCCTTTTGTCGGGTTTGATGCGCGGGGCGGGAGCCGGCGAGGTTTTGCGCAAAGCGGCGATGTAGAATCCTTCGTTTTTGCCCGTATGGAAATAAAAATGCCGCTCGTCGAGCAGGTCGGCGCCGAGCTCCGAGGCAATCCAGCGGGCGTTACGCTCGTCTTCCTCGTCGTTGAAGGTGCAGGTGCTGTAAAGCAGCGTGCCGCCTTCGCGCAGGGCGTCCCACACGTCGGCAACGATGCCGCGCTGGCGCTGGGCGCACAACTGTACGGCTTCGGGCGACCAGTCCTGCACGGCCACGGGTTCTTTGCGGAACATGCCTTCGCCCGAGCAGGGCACATCGGTGACGATGAGGTCGAACAGGCCGCCCAT
>JAGCZK010000178.1 GCA_017960065.1 Paludibacteraceae bacterium | reverse complement strand
TGATGCGGTTGCGTTCGTCCTTGTTGCGGCGCACCTTGCGGTAGGCTTTCTTGTAGCGGTCGGCGGCCTCGGTGTATTGCTTGCGCCCGAAAGCGAGGTCGGCGTTCTTGGCTGGATTTCTTCTTTGTGCGTAAAGGTCGCTGCTCATGAAAATGAACAGGGCCGACATGATAATCAGGATGTATCTTTTCATAGACATAAATTCTCTTTTTGCAAACGCGGAAATGGCGTTTTTATTATCGGGCAAAAGTACAACATTTCAACCATACAATCACTCAGTTTTCACCACTTTTCTGGTCACGAGATGCTGGCCGATGACAGTTTGCAGGATGTAGGTCCCGCAAGGCAGCCCGCTCATGTCAATTTGGATGTTGTCCTTGCCTTCAGTGTTGATGGCTCTGACCAGCACGCCGAGCGGATTGAACAGCCTTGTCTCTTTGGCATCCATACAGTTGATATTCAGGACTTCTCTGACAGGATTCGGATAGATGCTGAAAGCGGTTTCGTCCGATTCGTCCACGCCCGTCCCGATGGCGACATGGATGTTGAGCAAATAGGTTCCCGTCTTTCCCTCGAAATAGGGCATGACGCAGAGATACAAGGTGCCGCCGCCCATCGTAATGTTCGACGGCATCACATCGTCATAGAAATCGGACCAGTTGGAGCCGTCGGTCGAATAGGCGAATTTGGCGTCCACGGTGTAATAGGTGCCTTCGTTGCTGTTGTATGAGTCGTTCAGGCGGGGCGTGATGGTATAGATCTGGCCCGGATTGAGTTGGATTTTGTAATAATCGATGTCGGTGCCGTTGTGGAGGTTGGAGCCGGTGCTGCTGACATTGGCCGAATTGCCGTAGAAATTGCAAGGCAAGGCATAGGCACTGCCGGCGGTGTTGTTGTTTTCGTAGGGGTCGGGGCTGACGGGTGCGGCCACCACCTCAACGCGCACGGGGTTCTGGTAGCGCGACGCTCCGGCATAATACCAATCGCTCTCTCCCGATTTTTGGTAGCCCAATTCCATGTAATAGGAACCGGGTTCAACGGTGATTTCGCCCGTAAAATCAAGACCCTCAATGAAGTGGTAATTGGCTTGCAGGCCATCCGTGCAATCGAGGACGTCGATGTTCTGCGCCCATGTGCCGTCTTGGTTCGCTAGGTTGACGCGGAATTTTCCGTAGAAAGTCGAACTTCCTGAATTCCAAATATCTACATTGACCGTGGAACTCGTGCCGTAATACAAGTAGTCGCCCGTCAGGATGTTGAAATCGGAGAAGGTTTCGATGTCGGTGGAATAGACGATGTTGAAAAACACGTCATGATAGTTGTTGCCCTCGATGAAATTCCAAAGTTGGAGGTCGAAACTGTAAAGCATGGCAATGCCGTAAGAACCGGGGGTATAGGGCGGTCCGCCCTCGGTTTGCAGGGTGCCGTAAGAGTAATAGTTGGGATGCAGGGGATTGGAGGTCTTGTCCCAATAGCCCATCACATTGAGGAAATGGAACTCGCCGTTGTCGTCCCTCCTGAACACGCCCGCGCCGATGTAGCCGCTGAAATCGCCTTCGCCCGAATTGAGGACTTCGGCATACACCGAGAAATCGTCATAAAACCAATATTGATTGTAATCCATTGACAAGTTGCAGTGATAAACCAACTCGAAGGCACCGCTACTGCCGCCGCCGCCGCCGCTGTATTTAGGCTCGATGCCGACCAAGGCCTGTTGGTTCTGTGTGTAGTTTTGCGAAGCGGGATTGAGGCTGTTGATGTAATAATAGTCGTCGTATGAGCCGCCCCAGCCCCAGTTGAAGTGGATGTAATTGTTGTTGTCGTAGCCGTCGCAAACGAAGGCATGACCTCCCGAACCGAAACCGCCATAAATCATGGGTCTGGAGTTGTCGAGTTCGGTTTTCAATATGTTAATCCATTGGAAATCAGAGTAGTCTGATTTTAATTCGGCATGTAGCGTGTTCTTGTAGTCAAAATAGGACTTCAGGGCGTTCTCGGCGCTGGGGCGACCGCTGCCGTTGTCGATGATGTAGGCCGCGCTGCCGTAGTCGGGGCTTCCGCTGATGCCGTAGTTCATATCGACGCTCACGCCGCAATGGTACATGAGTGTGGCCACGGCATCGTTGCTGCTGTTGACGCTGGTGGGCATCGAGTTCCATGGGTAATTGACTGCACTGAAATCCACATAAATGGTGCCGTATTCGGGATGTGATTCAGGCACGTAGGAATGGGAGCCGAAGCCGTGTTCGGGATAGTTCCAGTATTTCATAATCTGAGCCATGGCGGTCGCCACACAGCCCGTCAGCGTCCTTGAGTTGTGGTTGTAGTCGTAAGGGCATTTGTCGTTGTAGTAGGGGCTTTGGCTCCATCTCGTCGCGACCAAGGGCGGCACTGCCGTTTCCGATTTGATGGGCAAGGTCTTTCCCTGCCGCAGGCATTCCCAGTCGGCGCGGATTTCCTCGGTGGCAGCGGCACGCATGGCCACGGTCTGGCGGATTTGTTCGGCATAGCCGTCGAGCCAGGCTTTCAGGTTGGGCGGAAGGGTTTCGGTGCCGAAGTTGTTCTCGTAGGAGTAACCCAAAACGGGAATCACGCTCTCGTCGGCGGCAATGATGACATAGCCTTTGCCTGCCATATTGTTGAAAATGAAGAACTCAGAATAGCCGTGCTGCGGGGCAACGTTGACGAATTGCGCCTCGCCGGTCTGGTTCTTGTATACTTGGCCGTTCCTGACGCCCATGATGTTGTTCTGTTTCCAGAAGTTCTCGGCCAATTTTTTCGCTGCCGTTTCACCAATCGGGCCGCCCATCATCGAGAGGCTTGTGGCCAATAATAATACGAGGGTAAGGATGCGCTTCATAATATTGTAATTTAATGATTTTTAGTGTTTTATTGTGTTGATTCGAGGTTTTTCCTATCTTAGTATGTCGCAAAGATATTCAAAATTCGGGAAAAACAAAAAAAATCCCGCCGTCACCTGCGGGATTACAGTTAATATAAAAATCCGAATGCCCAAAGAGGAATTCGCCGTGCTGTGGCGCTGTCGATGTCATCAACGGCGAGGAAGGCATTCGTTTCGCCTTGCACTTGTTTGAAACTCTTGTCGGGGCCGCCCACTTCCACGATGAGGTCGCGGTCGATGCGGAAATCACCTGTCTTGATGCCTCCGTATTCAACTCGGTGCTCCGCCGAGTGGAGTTGGTTGCAGAAAAAGGTCTCGCGCACCGTCCCGATTTCAGGTGGCGTGTCGGAGAGGGTGTAGAGTAGGTTGCTGTTGTCGAGCAGTATCTTGTCGGGCTTTTGCAGGTCGCTGATGGTGTCAAGATGGGTGAAAAGTCGGCGAATGA
>JAGCZK010000177.1 GCA_017960065.1 Paludibacteraceae bacterium | reverse complement strand
GCCACCGTATGGAATGACGAGTCGGAAGTTTCGGACCGCACGGTCGATGTCAACATCACCCGCCTGCGCCGCAAAATTGTGCCCTACGACAAAAACTTGCGCACGCGCCAGGGATTCGGCTACTGCTTCGACACCAGCGACTGAAAGGCTCGGCTTAGTCTACACTTACTCCAATTTACCACTTACTTACAAAAAAGGCTCAGGAATTGTCTCTGAGCCTTTTTTTGTGTGTAAATACGGGGCTTTTTATAATAGAACAGATTTTATTTGGATTTTTGAAAATTATAATCTAAAATTGCAACATGAAAGACATTTCCTCAAAAATAATATTGCTGGCAATATCGTTATTTGCAAAGAAACTAATCATTAAAAAGTAATGCCATGAAGAAGTCAATTTTTACAATCGTTATTTGGATTGGCATACTCATGTCAATGTCAGCACAGCAGAGTGAGTGTAAATTTCCCATGGACAGCACGATTTGGAGCCAGATGGAAGTTTACAACAGTGAAATAGCTGAACAAGTTATCATTGGAACCACAAATGATAGTGTCGTAGATGGTTTGACCTACTATAAGTTATATTTAATGGCTGATACTACATATAGCTCTGAAGACATGCTGATCGGACTGATCCGTAAGGATGGATATAAAATCTATTTACGTCAAGATGATTGTGACAAGCCGATTGATGGAGAAATCCTGCTTTATGATTTTTATCCTGACAAACTTGAAGTTAAGTATTCTTTTGCTGCATGCAGGCCTAATAATGAATATTGGAACCCTTACATAGTTCACATAAACAACTATCCCATATTTACTGTAGACCAATACGGATATGGAACTGCACGTAGCATAGAATCTACTTTAAAGGATGGAAATCGTATCGTCAGACTGCAACCTACCTCAAATCCTTATGCACCGGATATCGTATGGAATGAAATGTATGGTTGTAGCGACGGTTTTTTTGGAACATTCTGTACATACGATTTCTATCTCCATGCTGATTGTAGTGAGTGTGGCTACATCGCGATGAGACGGGGGCGATTAGGTTGTGTTAAACACAAAGATGATATTTTATATTTGGATAATCAGCTTACTTCATGTTTTGACAAATTTCCGCTTCCAGAAAGTGATATTGTAGTTTCTGAAACAGAACTGTCAGATTCTGACTTGAAGTTGGATGTTTTGATGAATAAAGGTATTTTAACTATTAACACACTCTCTCCTGTAGACAAACTTCTATTGTTTTCCATTAAAGGAGAACTTATATGCGAGACCGAGGAAAATGAAATGGACATCCGTTCTGTAGCAAACGGAATCTATTTGTTAAGTATTGTACAAGGCGATAAACATATTACAAAGAAAATTCGGATTTTTTAGCGCACGCACTCTCGGCTTACTCGACACTCACTCCAAATTACCACACACAAAAAAGGCTCTGGAATTGCTCCAGAGCCTTTTTTGTATAGCAGTTGCGTCGTTGGTTTAGAACCAGCGTACGAAACAGAAGTCCTGACGGTGAGGCAGATCGGCCGACTTCGGATACAGACGGAAGGCCGATTTGTAGGCACCGGCTTCCTTCGCAACAAATTCGAGGTTGAAGGTCAACACCGTACCGGCTTTCTTGGTCAAATTGAGTTCGCGAACGCTGAAGAACTTGTCCACGCCCTCTTCGGTCACCGTCGTCACCAGTTCGACACCAAAGCTGTCGAGCAACGAAGCGTCTTTTACATCCACCACGGTCTCGAGGCTGATTTTCTTGCCGGCTTCCGTTTGGATTTCGCCCACGTTGGTGCTCGATAGGATTTCGATGCTGTCCCACACCGAAGCCACTTTCTCCTTCCAGGCCACGATGGCTTTTGCCTTGGCAAAGTTGTCGGCCTTCAGGACATTGGCGCGTTTGGCCTGTTTGGCATAGAAACGGTCGATATAATCGTCCAACATACGCTTGGTCGTGTAAATCGGAGCGATTTGGGCGAACGAGTTCTTGATGTACTGTACCCACTCGGGCGAGTAGCCCTTGCTGTTATTGGCAAAGTACAGGGGAACGATTTCATTCTCGAGCATGTTGTAAATCGTGGCAGCGTCGAGTTGGTCCTGATGTGCCTGGTTTTGATAGGTACGCTTGTCGGTCAGGGCCCAGCCGGCACCTTCGCGGTAGCCTTCGTACCACCAACCGTCGAGCACCGAGAAGTTGAGCACACCGTTCATTTCGGCTTTTTCGCCAGAAGTACCGGAGGCTTCCAACGGACGGGTCGGCGTATTCAACCAGATATCCACACCCGAAATCAAACGTTTGGCCAAAGCCATGTCGTAGTTTTCGAGGAAGATGATTTTGCCCAGGAATTCGGGACGACGCGAGATCTCGATGATGTTTTGGATCAGGCGTTGGCCACCACCGTCGGCCGGGTGTGCCTTACCGGTAAAGATGAATTGAACCGGATATTTTGGGTTGTTCACGATACGCGACAGACGTTCGAGGTCGGTAAACAACAGGTGGGCACGTTTGTAGGTGGCGAAACGACGGCCGAAACCGATGGTCAAGGCTTCGGGGTTGATTTTCTCCAACACGCTTACGATACGCGACGGGTCGTTCTGGCTCTTGAGCCATTGGATTTTGAATTTGGATTTGATGTAGCGGACCAGTTTCTCCTTCAAGGCCTTGCGGGTCTCCCAAATCTCCTCATCGGGTACATTGTAAATCTGTTCCCAGTATTTGGTGTTCGACTGGTCGCTCAGGAATTCGTGTCCGAACGCCTTTTCGTGCAGACGCTTCCATTCGGGAGCCGACCACGTCGGATAGTGCACACCGTTGGTTACCCAGCTGACATGCGACTCTTCGGGGAAGTAGCCCTCCCAAATGCGTTTGAACATGTTTTGCGACACGCGGCCGTGCAACCAGCTCACACCGTTGACTTCCTGGCAGGTGTTGCAGGCAAATACCGTTACCGAGAATTTTTCGGTCAGGTCGCCCGGTACCTCGCGGCCCATGTTCATAAAGTCGGACCATTCGAGACCCAGTTCTTTGGCAAAGCCCGACATATAGCCTTGGAAGAGGCCTTCGTCGAATTTGTCGTGACCGGCGGGAACCGGCGTGTGGGTGGTGAACAAGCCCGAAGCGCGAACGACTTCTTTGGCTTCGTTGAAGCTCAAGCCCTGGTTTTTCATCAGGTCGATCAGGCGTTGCACGTTCAAGAAGGCGGCGTGGCCTTCGTTGCAGTGATAAACGTCTTTTTCAATGCCCAGTTTCTTGAGTGCGGCGATACCACCGATACCCAACATGATCTCTTGTTTCAAACGGTGCTCGTTGTCGCCGCCGTAGAGTTGGTAGGTAATGGTGCGGTCGCCCTCATTGTTGAGGGTGGTGTCGGTATCCAACAGGATCAAATCGACACGGCCCACATGCACACGCCACAAGTTGGCGTAGATGTCGCGGCCCGGATAAGCCACCGAAATGGTGGCCGGGGTGCCGTCGGGTTCAAAGCACTGCTCGATGGGCAGGGTTTCGAACTGTTGGGCATCGTAAACGGCAATCTGCTCGCCGTTCATCGACAACGATTGGGTAACGTATCCGTAGCGGTACAGGAAACCGACTGCGATCATATCGACGTTGCAGTCGCTGGCCTCCTTCAGGTAGTCGCCGGCCAACACGCCCAGACCACCCGAATAGATTTTGAGGATGTCGGTCAAACCGTACTCCATGCTGAAATATGCCACCGAAGGAACGGCGGTGTTGGGTTTGGCGGCCATGTAGGCGCCAAATTTCTTATAGACACTGTCCATACGCGCCATAAATTCGGCGTTTTGGCCCAATTTGGCGTATTGCTCGCTTGTCAGCTTTTGCAGGAACACCACCGGATTTTCGCCGACCTGGCTCCACAATTCGGGATTCATCTCTTGAAAGAGTTCTACGGCTTCGCTGTTCCAAACCCACCAAAGGTTCTTAGCGATTTCCTGCAGTTTCTGAAATTCTGCAGGAACGTGAAATTTCACGTTTACTGGACGCCAATTGGGGTAATTGACATTGCTTACAGGGATTTTCATAAATTGGTTATTTAGAATTTCTTATAATTTTCAAAAACAGGACAAAGATAGTTTTTTTGTGCGTGAACGCCAACGATTTTACCAAAATGCAAAGGGTTTGTTGATAAGTTTTTGCATCCACGTTACAATCCTGTTACAGAAGCGGATACGCAATGCACCTCCGACCGTCGGAAGCCGACTTTTTTGCAAAAGAATCTTGGCGGTGACGCTACAGACAAAAACAGAAAAGACAGCACTCGGCTGTCTTTTCTGTTAAGGGTGAAAGACGGGGCTCGAACCCGCGACATTCGGAACCACAATCCGACGCTCTACCAACTGAGCTACAATCACCATCATTTCAAATACGGCGCAAAGGTAGTCATATTTTTTGAATTTCAAACTATCTCCGCAAAAAATTTACGGCAAATCAAGCGACGCCTACAAAAAAAGCAGGACAACCCGATAGACGCCCATGGCAATCAGGGCACTAACCGGGATAGTCAGCAGCCAGGCCGTCACCAAATCGAGGGTCACGCCCCACCGTACCGCCGACAGGCGCTTGACCGCCCCCACACCCATGATGCTGCCCGAAATGACGTGCGTCGTACTTACGGGCACCTTAAAAAACTGCGTGATGGTCAGCGTCACCGCACCGGCCGTCTGGGCGCAAAAGCCTTCGACCGGCGTTATCTTGGTGATTTTATTGCCCATCGTCTTCATAATCTTCCAGCCTCCGGTCATCGTGCCCGCCGCAATCGCGGTAAAGCACAGCATCGGAATCCAGTCGTGCAAGTCGTTCATCGAATCCATGGCCACCCAATGCGGCAGGGGCAGCCCCGCCGCCGTAATCGACATGATCGTGGCGGCAATGATGCCCATTTCCTTTTGCGAATCGTTGAGGCCGTGTCCGATACTCAGCATGGCCGACGAAATCAACTGTGCGATGCGGAACCACTTGTCGGCCTTGTGCGGCTTGGCCTTACGCGCCAGATTGAGGGTCAGCGCCATCACCAGATTACCGGCAACAAAGCCGATAAGCGGCGCCACAAAAATAAATGCGACGATGGTCAGAATGATTTGGGTATGCACAGCGGCGAAGCCGTAGGCCGAAACCGCCGCTCCCGCCAGCCCTCCGATGAGCGTGTGCGAAGAAGAGGACGGGATTCCCATCTTCCAGGTAAACAGGTTCCAGGCGATTGCCGCGAACAGGCCCGAAAACACGACCGGCAGAAAATCCACCCCGGCCGCCTGCAGCACCTCGACGTTGACCGTCTTCGACACCGTGTCGGCCACGCCAAACTCACCGATCAGGTACTTGGCGATAAAAAAGGCCAGAAAGTTAAAGAACGCCGACCAGATAACCGCCTGACGGGGCGTCAGCACGCGGGTCGAAACGACCGTTGCAATGGAGTTTGCGGCATCGTGAAACCCGTTGACAAAGTCGAAGGCGACGCACAGCAGAATGATGAGGACCAACCAGACCAGCATATCAGGCATATTTGACCACAATCGTTTTCACCACCTTGCCCACCGACTTCGACTTGTCGGTCGCCTTTTCGAGCTCCTGCATAATCTCCTTGAGTTTGATCAGCTCGATACTGTTGGTCTCCTCGTCGAACAAGTCGGTCACAAACTGTTCGTAGATGTCGTCGGCCTCGTGCTCGAGGTCGTGCAGGCGCGCGCACTGCTCCAGGGCCTTGGTGTTGTTTTTGGAAATGGTTGACAGTTCGCCGAGCACCACCTGAATCGCCTTGCAGCCGTTCAGGATATTCAGGGCCAGCGCCTTGGTCCGTTTGGGGATATGGTTGGGTTTGAACATCACCGTACGTTTGGCCGACGAACAGATGTAATCGAGCACATCGTCGAGGCTTTCGCACAAATCGTGAATGTCTTCGCGGTCAAAGGGGGTGATGAAGGTGTCGTTCAACTCTTTGTACAGACCGTCCACCAGGCGGTCGCCATCGATTTCGCAATTCTTGATTCTGGTATAGACTTCGCGACGCGCCTCCGGGTCGTTTTCGTCAAAAAACTGCACCAGATAGCCGGCAGCCTCGGTACATTTGTCACCAACTTCGACAATCATCGGAAAGAACTTGTGTTCTTTGGGCGTCAGAAACGAGAATACTGAGTTGAGTTTCATATCATGGAATTTTTAATCATCCAGCAATTTCACCCCTTTGTCCGTCAGCTCGACCAGCCGCCGCTTGTACAAGTCGCCGACGGCCTTTTTGTAGGTTTTCTTGCTCATCGAGCAAAGGGCATAGATGTCTTCGGGCGAGCTTTTGTCGGTGGTCGGCAAAAAACCGCCCTTGTCTTTCAGCAGCTGCAACAGACGCTCCGACTCGCTCTGGACGCCCGCATACCCCTGTTGGGTGAGGCTGAGGTCCACCTTGCCGTCGGGACGGATCCGCTTGATGTAGCCGACGCGCTGCTGTCCGGTCTGCACCGGCGAAAACAGTTCGTTCTGGTAGAGCAGCCCCACCGACTGGCCGTTGATTACCGCCTTGTAGCCCAAGTTGGTACGGCCGGCAATCCACAAATCCACGGCATCGCCTTCGTGCAGCGTGTCGGGCAGGGGTTGCATAAAGCGCTCCCATTTTTGGGTGGCGACCAGTCGTTTGGAACGCGGATCGACATAAACATACACCACCACCCGGTCGCCCGTTTTGAGGTCGCGGGTCTGCTCGCTAAAGGGCAGCAGCAGGTCTTTTTCGAGGCCCCAGGCCAAAAAAGCGCCGACCGACGTCACCCACGACACTTCGAGGCAGGCCATCTCGCCAGCCTGAGCCAAAGGCTTTTGGGTCGTCACCACGGGGCGCCCCTGCGAATCGAGGTACAGAAAGCCGTCAAGCCAATCGCCGACCTGCACCCCATCGGGCACATACTTGGCGGGCATCAACACTTCGCCAAACTCTTCGCCGTCGAGGTAGATACCGAAATCCACCCGCTTGAGTACTTGCATCGTATTGAATTTGCCCAGTTCCATAAAGCACTAAAATTCGGAGGAGAAGTGGAAACGTATTTTTTCGAAATCCGACTGCGCCATTTGCAGCACATAGGCCGAATCGGCCAGAAAGACATCGCGTCCTTCCTTGTCGAGGGCCATGTACTGGTACTTGCGTTTCTTGAAGTTTTCGAGTTCGGCAGGGTCATCGCTCTCAATCCAGCAGGCCTTGTACAAGTGGATGGGCTCCCAGCGGCACTGGGCCCCGTACTCGTGCAGCAGCCGGTATTGGATGACTTCGAACTGCAGCTGGCCCACCGTACCGATGATTTTACGGCCGTTGAACTGATTGACAAACAGCTGGGCCACCCCTTCGTCCATGAGTTGGTCGATACCCTTCTGCAACTGCTTCTGCTTCATGGGGTCGGCATTCTCGATGTATTTGAACATTTCGGGCGAGAAGCTGGGCAGCCCCTTGAAATGAATGGTCTCGCCGGCCGTCAGGCTGTCGCCGATTTTGAAGTTGCCCGTATCGGGCAGGCCAACGATGTCGCCGGCGTAGGCTTCATCGACGGTTTCCTTTTTTTGCGCCATAAAACAGGTCGGCGCCGAAAATTTCATCATTTTGCCCTGACGCACATGCTTGTAGTTGACGTTGCGTTCGAATTTGCCCGAGCAAATTTTAACGAAGGCGATGCAACTGCGGTGGTTGGGGTCCATGTTGGCGTGAATCTTGAACACAAATCCCGAAAAGGCGTCTTCGTGCGGATCGACCGTACGTTCGAGGGTTTCAACCGGCCGGGGCGAAGGGGCGATTTCGACAAAGCAGTCGAGCAACTCCTTGACACCAAAGGTGTTGAGGGCACTGCCGAAAAACACGGGAGCCAGTTCGCCAGCCAGGTAGGCCTGCTTGTCGAACGGTGCATAGACGCCTTCGATGAGTTCGAGGTCGTCGCGCAGCTTGGCGGCGTCCTTTTGGCCGATAAAGTTTTCGAGTTCGGGATCGTTGAGGTCGCCAAAGGCGATGGTTTCGGAAACGGTCTGCTTGTTGGGGGTATAGAGGTTGAGGCTTTCCTGATGGATGTTATACACGCCCTTGAACGACATTCCCATGCTAATGGGCCAGCTCAACGGACGCACCTTGATTTGCAGTTCGGACTCGACCTCGTCGAGCAGGTCGAAGGGATCCTTGCCTTCGCGGTCCATTTTGTTGATGAAGACCATCACCGGCGTTTTGCGCATACGGCAGACCTGCATAAGGCGACGCGTCTGCATTTCGACGCCTTTGGCGCAGTCGATGACGATGATGACGCTGTCAACCGCCGTCAGGGTACGGAAGGTGTCTTCGGCAAAGTCCTGGTGGCCCGGTGTATCAAGAATGTTGATTTTGTAGTCTTTGTACTCAAAGCCCATCACCGAGGTGGCCACCGAAATACCACGCTGTTTTTCGATTTCCATCCAGTCGGAGGTGGCGGTTTTCTTGATTTTATTGGATTTTACGGCGCCGGCCACATGGATGGCTCCGCCGAATAGCAGGAGTTTTTCGGTCAGGGTCGTCTTGCCCGCGTCGGGGTGGCTGATGATGGCGAACGTGCGCCTACGGTTGATTTCTTCGGAGAGGTCCATCGTCAATCGTTGTTCTTATTTTTCGGCGCAAAGGTAATCATTTTTACAAAATTTTTCCTACTTTTGCCGCAAATAATTACGAACACTCAAACGCTACGATTATGATGCAATACTGGCACGAATGTCGCATTAAATACGAGACTCAGGACGAACAGGGTAAACTCAAACGCGTATCCGAAGCGTACCTGGTCGATGCAATGACTTACACCGAAGTGGAGGCGCGCATCCTCAAGGAACAGGGCAACAACATGAGCGGCGAATATGTGATCTCCAACATCAAACGCATACGCCTGGCCGAAGTGTTACCCGACCCGGTCAACGAAGACGACCCCTGGTTCACGCTCCGCTACTCGATGATTTCGGTCGATGAAGTTTCGGGCAAGGAAAAGAAGAAAAACTACAGCTCGGTCATTCAGGCCGATTCGTGCGAAAAGGCCATCAAACGTTTTGACGAATACATGAACGGCAGCGTTTCGGACTACGACATCCTCGCTGTTTCGCGCAGCGTCATCGTCAGCTGCTACAAGATGCAGACCGACGCCACCATCACCGCGCAAATCGAATCTGCCGAATAGCGCTTATGATAGGAACGATTGTCAACACCTGCACCATCATCGTAGGGGCCGTCATCGGCTCGCTGCTGCACCGCGGGGTCAACGAAAATTTCAAGAAAGTGCTGTACACCGGATTGGGACTGGCCTCGCTGGCCATTGGTCTCAATGCGACCATCTCCCACTTTAGCCAAAGTCAGTATCCGGTTCTGTTCATCGTTTCGCTGTCGGTCGGCGGCGTGATTGGAACGGCACTCGACATCGACGGTCGTTTCAAACGCCTGGTGGACCGGCTCAAGGTGGGGAAAAAGAAAACCGACGCCCAACAACAAAACCGGCTGGCCGACGGCCTGGCCACGGCCATCCTGCTCTACTGCATCGGGCCGCTGTCGATGCTGGGCCCGGTCATTTCGGCCCTGAAAGGCGACCATACCTTTTTGTACACCAACGCCACCCTCGATTTTGTTTCGTCGATGGTTTTCGCCTCGACTTACGGAATCGGCATGATTCTGGCGGCTCCGGTTCTGTTTTTGTGGCAGGGCATGTTCTACCTCGTGGCGATGGTTTCGTCGTCGGCGCTCGACGACGGGCTGATGGCGGAGTTGCTCATTGTGGGCGGACTGATGATTACCGGCAGCGGCCTGGGCTTGCTGAACATCAAGGACT
>JAGCZK010000176.1 GCA_017960065.1 Paludibacteraceae bacterium | reverse complement strand
TTCGGCCCCGGCCGGCAACGACATCCTGTTCGACGAGGCGCTTTGCGAGCAGGGCCGCAACTTCAACAACAAAATTTGGAACGCCTTCCGTCTGGTCAAAGGCTGGGAAACCGCCCCGACCGCACAGCCCGAGGTGAATGCCTTGGCGGTGAAGTGGTTTACGGCCAAATTGAACAAGTCGGTGGCCGAAATTGACGACCTGTTCTCGAACTACCGCATTTCCGAAGCCCTGATGGAGGTTTACCGCCTCTTCTGGGACGACTTCTCGTCGTGGTACCTCGAGATGGTGAAGCCCGCTTACGGCTCGCCCATCGACCAGACCACCCTCGACGCGACGGTCGGCTTCTTCGACGCCCTGCTGCGCCTGCTGCATCCGTTTATGCCCTTCATTACCGAAGAGTTGTGGCAGGCCCTCGAAACCCGCGCCGACGGCGAGAGCATCATGGTGATGCCGATGCCCAAGGCCGGAAAGGTCGATGAGGCCTTGCTCGAGGCGGTTCAGGTGGCCCAAAACGTGATTGCCGGCGTGCGCACCCAGCGCCTGTCGCGCAACATTCCCGCCAAGGAAACCCTCGAACTCCACTACATCGGTGCCCACAATAGTGCGCAAGACGCGCTGATTGTGAAGATGGCCAACGTGCAGGGCCTGAATGCCGTGCAAGAGGCCGGTGCCACCGACGCCTCGTTTATGGTGGGCGCCACCAAGTACCTGGTTCCGCTGAGCGGCCAGATCAACGTCGAAGAAGAAATCAAGAAATGCGAAACGCAGATTGCCCACCTCGAGGGGCTGCTCCAGGGCATCAACGCCAAGCTTGGCAACGAACGCTTTATGGCCAACGCCAAGCCCGAAATCATTGAGCGCGAGCAGAAAAAGCAATCCGACACCCTCGAAAAACTGGCTGCCCTCAAGGCAACCATCGCCAAATTGAAATAATATTAACCCCCGGGGTCGGGCTCACCCAGCCCGTCCCCGACAAACAAGTTCTAAAATGAAGAAAATTTTAACCTTAGTCCTTAGTTTGGGCCTCTTGTGCCCGGTGTATGCCTCGTTGTACGATCAGGCGTGGGAAGCGATTGGCAGCAACGATTTTCAGAAAGCGGAGCAGCTGTTCCGACCGAGTGTGGATGAAGAGCCGCAAAAGGCGGCCGATGCGTTGGTGTCGATGTACCTGATGTACGAGATGCTGGATCAGAACGACAAGGCCTTCGACTGCTTCCAACGCTACTACCAACTCGACAAAGACGCCACCTACACCATGCTGGTGTTGTTTCACGACGGTGCCCTCTCGGCCGAGCAAGGCGACAAACAACTGAATTTTTTGCTCAGCGCCGCCCAGACCAAGCATCCGGTCGGTACGCTCAACTCCGAGCTGGCCGAGGCTTTGACGCATTATTACTGGCGTCACAAAAACAAGGGCAAATTCAAAACCTGGCATTCGGCCATCGAAATTATCGACAAATGGCAGGTGCTGGGCATTTTTGACAACACTTCCGCTTCGGGCTTCGACCGCAACGTCGGGGCGGTGGAGCATCCCGAAGAAACGGCGGAGTTCGAAAACAAGGTCGGCTACAAGGTTCGCTGGTATGAGGCGGATTATATCAACAAACGCGGCTGGTTCGACTTTGAAGAAGTGTTCGGAACCAACGGCATCGTATATGCCCAGTCGTTTGTCACGAGCCCGAAAGACTGCGATGTGATTTTGAGCGTGGGCACCTCCGGTTCGCTCAAGGTGTGGGTCAACGACGGACTGGTGATGTCCGAAGCCGAAGAACGCAACTGCGGCGACGACACCTACCTGACCCGTGTGCACCTCAATGCCGGTACCAACCGCGTGTTGCTCCAACTCGGCAGCAGCGAAATCAGTCACCTGAATTTCAAACTCCGCTTTACCGACGAACAGCTCCATCCGATTCATTTCAACTCGTCGGCCAAGTACAGCTCGTATCGCAAGGCTACGTCCGATGGCTCGCTGCAGTTTATCGAGCGTCCGCAGGAAGCCTGGTTCAGAGAGCGCATGAAACGCGATTCTTCGGCCCTGAACACCCTGCTTTTGGCGCAAGCCTATTTGTATGCCGACAAAAATTACGAGGCCCTCGAACTTTTGGAGGAACTCGAAAAACGCTATCCGGTTTCGACGCTGGTGGCCTATTACCTGTTGGACGGTTATAACCGTTCGAACAATAACACCGACTGCTCGCGGGTGCGCGAAGGAGTGCGCCACAACGACCCTGACGGTTATTTCGGCACCTTCTTGCGTTACAAGGAGGCGTATGATGCCGACAATTACCTCGAGGCCGAACGCCTGATCAACGAATTCGAACAGAAGTTCGGGAAGTCCACGCAGACGTACCTCGAAAAGCTGAAGGTGATGGCCGCCCTGAACAAGGACAAGGAATCGCGCGAACTGGTCAAGGAAGCCTATTCGAAGTACCCCACCAACAAGGATGTCTTGGGAGCCTACTATGTGATTAACCGTTCGTCGATGTCGAATCCCGAATCGATTCTCGAAAATTACCTCAAGAAAATCGAGGACGAGTCGTTGATTTCGAACTTGATTGACATCTATAACGAAAAGTCGCAGAGCTACAAAGCCTACAAGTGGGCGAAATACCTCGTCAGCCAGTATCCCGACGACATCGACTACCTGCGCGAACTGGTGGTTTCCAACTACCGCCTGAATTCCTACGAATCGGCCATCAAACTGTGCCGCGAAGGTATCCGTCGGGCCCCGTATGTGAGCTGGTTCCATTCCACCCTGGGCTACCTGTACGTTTCGTATCCGTCGAACTCGCCGATTCCCAGTCTCGAAACCTCCATCAAGCTCAACCCCAACAACTACGATGCGCGGATGAACCTGCGCTACTTGCGCGAGCAGAAGGAGATTTTTGGCGAACTGCCGTATTCGATTGATTCGCTCATCGCCAACGCGCCCCGCACCAGCGAAAGCAAAGAAGTGGTGCTCTTGCGCGACCGGGTGTATGTGTTCTATCCCGAGGGCGCTTCGGAAATGCGAACCCACTTGCTGGTGAAGGTGATGAACCAGTCGGGCGTGGAGGATATGAACGAAATGAACCTGTCGAATTCGGAATACGCTTACCGGATTGTCGATACCGCCGAGCTGATTAAGGCCAACGGCCAGCGCATCAAGGCCACGCAAAACAATGGCAGCGTGGTGTTTACCAACCTGGAGGCAGGCGACTGTGTCTATGTGGTGTTCCGTACCCGCTACTATTATCCGCGTTGGCAGGCAAAATGTATCGACGAGCAGTTTGCGTTCCAAAACGACGAAGACCCCGTGCTGATTTCGCGGGTGACGCTGATGGTGCCGCAAGGAATGCCGGTGAACTATACCGAGCGTAACATCACGCTCTCACCGGTCAAATCGACCAACGATGAAGGCCAGGACGTGTATGTGTGGGAGGCACGCGACATTCCGCGCATCAACGTTGAGGAAAACACCCTGTGGGCCGACAACCTGCCGTCGCTCTACCTGTCGAGCATCGCTTCGTGGCGCGACATTCAAGACTGGTATGCCGACATTACCAAAAACAAGCTGAAGTCCGATTATATCGTGCGCAACACCCTTCAGTCGATCCTCGAAGGAAAGGAGAATGCGTCGGAGTACGAGAAGACCAAGGCCATTTACGAATACGTGGCCGGTCAGATTACCTATTCGAACGCTTCGTTCCTGCACGGCGCCTGCATTCCGCAACGCGCTTCGAGCACGATCGTGACCCGTTTGGGCGACTGCAAGGACGTGTCCACCCTGTTCGTCACGCTGTGCCGCGAAGCCGGTATCAAGGCCGATTTGGTCTTGGTGAGCACCCGCAAATTCGGTATCAAGTGCATGCCGCTGCCTTCGCGCAACTTCAACCACTGCATCACCCGCGTTTGGCTCGACGGAAAGATGTATTACCTCGAGCTGACCGACAATTACCTGCCCTTTACGGCTATCCCCGAACAAGACTATCATGCCCTGTACCTGCCGATCGACGACAGCCAGGTGGATCGTCTGTCGCTGATAGAAACCTCCAACGGCATCATGTATGCCACCAAGCGCTACTTGCAGGTTGCGTTCGCCGGTCAGGCGCTGAAAATGCACTACAAGATTGAAATGATTGGCGAAAACGCCGCCAGTCAGCGCGGCGCCTACCTCAACCAGTCCGACGAATACCGTCAGAAAGAGGTGTCGGAGGGCATCGCATCGTGGTACGACGGAGTGACCAAAGTCGAGAACATCCAGTTCGAGCATCTCGACGACATGGAACCGATGGTGGTGCGCGATCAGGATGTTACGGTCGAAAACTATGTGCAACAGGTGGCCGACATGCAGCTGTTCAAACTGCCTTGGATTGTCCGTTTGCAGAACACCAACCTGGTGGCCAGCGAAACCCGTAAGTACGAGTTGAACATGTGGGCCAGCCTCTATCGCGACAACTATACGCAGATGACGGTGCAACTGCCCGCCGGCAAAAACTTTGTCGAAATGCCCAAGTCGGTGGTATATCGTTGCAACGGGGCCGAGTACCGCGTAAAGGTGGAGAAACTTTCGCAGAACCGGGTTCGCCTGACACGCACGATGACCTGCAACAAAGACTTCCTGGCACCTTCGGATTTCCCCGAATTCCGCAAGTTCTATACCGACATCATGAATTACGAGGCCAAGCAATACATCATCAAGTAAGACGGTGGCTTGGCAACAGGCAAACAAAAGACCGCATCGGATTCCCGGTGCGGTCTTTTGCTATATGGGCGGAACGCTTTTTAGTCTTTGGGGTACATCGCGTTGATTTCTTTTTCGAAGAGCTGTGCGATGACTTTGCGCTTGATTTTGAGCGTGTTGGTCAGGTGCCCCTGTTCCATGGTAAACGGTTTGGGTAGCAGGGTGTAGTACTTGATTTGCTCGTAGCGGGCCAGTTTGGCGTTGCATTCGGCGATGACCTGGTCGAACAGGGCCTTGACTTCGGGCAGTTGCACCAGCTCGCTGTTGTTGGCGAAGTTCAGGCCTTTGGCACGGGCGAACTCGGTCAGTTCCACAAAGTCGGGCACGATCAGCATGGTGACGAACTTGCGCTCGTTGCCGATGGCTACTGCCTGGTCGGCATAGCGGTTGTCGCACACAAGGCCTTCGAGGTGCTGCGGCGCAATGTATTTGCCTCCGGCCGTTTTGAACAGGTCTTTGATGCGGTCGGTCAGGTAGAGGTTGTTTTCCATGTCGATGTAACCGGCATCGCCCGTTTTGAACCAGCCGTCTTCGGTAAAGGCCTCGGCATTGGCGTCGGGGCGCTCGTAGTAGCCGCTGATGATGGTTTTGCCCTTGAGCTGGATTTCGCCTTCTTCCGATATGCGTACCTGAACGTCGGGCATGATGCGCCCGATGGAGTTGATGTGGTAGTCGCGGTTATTGGTGGGGTAGCAGCAGACGGTGGCCGTCGATTCGGTCAGCCCGTAGCCGATACAGATGTTGATGCCGAGGGCATGCAAAAACTCGTTGATTTCGTCCGACAGTTTGGCTCCGGCGCAGGGGAAAAATTTGCCATGCTCGATGCCGGCTGCCTTTT
>JAGCZK010000175.1 GCA_017960065.1 Paludibacteraceae bacterium | reverse complement strand
CCTTGCGCATGCTGGCGTCGCCGATGGTGGTGCCTTGAGCCCCCGCCTTGGCACTGATGACCGTGCCCGCTGCGTTGACCTCGATGGCGACGACAATCGTTCCGGCCTCGTTTTTGTTGTACGACGGTTGGGGCAGTTTGCCGTTGATGGTGCGTCCGCTCAGGCTGTATCCGCTGCCGCCACCGGTGCCGGTGCCCGACCCCGAGGTGCCGCCTGCTGCAGCACTGCCGAGCGGATTGCCCTGGTTGCCACTCGAGGCTCCCGAGCCCTGACCGGTCGAGGAGTTGCTGGTACCTACGCCGCCCGTGCCGTTAAAGGCATTTTTGGTAGAAGAGGCAATGCGCTTTTTGGCTGCGTCTTCGGCCGCTTTCTTGGCGGCTTCGGCGGCAGCCTTCTCTTTGGCAATGCGCTCTTCTTCGGCTTTCTTGGCGGCTTCGGCAGCCAGCCGTTCCTGCTCCAGGCGCCGTTTTTCGGCCTCTTCCTTCTTTTTCTTCTCTTCGGCCCGCTTGATGGCCAGCGACTCTTCGGTGTCTTGTGCGATGAGGTCGTCGGGCGCCGAAGCCGTGGTGGGGGCGCTGCTGGCCGTGGGCACCGCCTCGGCGGGCTCGTCCACCAGTTGGTCTTCGATGGCGCTCTGCGGAGCGGGCTCGTACAAACCGCTACCCAGGTCGGAGGTGCCGTAGTTGACCGTCAGGCCCTGCTCCTCTTCGGGCGGGTCCAAGGTGATGGTTAGGGCGAACAATAGCAACAGCAGCAGCGTCAGGTGGACGAGAATGGTGCCCACCGCGCCGGCGATCTTAGCTGATTTGTCGTTGTCGTTGTAGGGTTTCATTCGCGTACCGGACGGGTGGCTATCACTAATTTGAACTTGTTGCGGTTGGCGATGTTGAGCACACGCACAATCTCGCGGTAGGGGACGGTCTCGTCGGCATAAAGCGCGATGTACATTTCGGGGTTGGCGTTGACCGAAGCCTGCAAAAACGGCTCAATCTCTTCGAAGGCCACCTCGCGTTCCTTCTGCTTGTCCTGGGCAACGTAGAAACGCAGGTTTTCGTCGATGTACACGCGGGTCAGCGGGTTGGCGGCCGTCTGACTGCTGCTTTGCGGCAACAACAGCTTGATGGCGCTCGGAGTGACGGCTGTCGAGGTGATCATAAAGAAAATCAACAGCAGAAACACCAGGTCGGTCATCGACGAGTTGTTGAACGAAGCATTGACTTTATTTCTTTTTCTAAGCGCCATGGCACGTTATTTGACAGGTTCGTTGAGCAAATCCATGAACTCGATGGCCTTCAACTCCATTTTTTGTACGACATTGTCGAGTTTCGACACCAGGAAGTTGTAGGCGAAGTAGGCGATGATACCGACTACCAGACCGGCCACCGTGGTGACCATGGCTTCGTAGATACCGCCGGCCAGGGTGGTGATGTCCACGTTGTTGCCTTGGCTGGCCATGTCCATAAAGGCGCGGATCATACCGGTAACGGTTCCCAAAAATCCCAACATCGGGGCACCGCCGGAGATGGTCGCCAGCATGTTAAAGCCTTTTTCGAGTTTGTTGGTCTCGAGGTTGCCCACGTTTTCGATGGCGACGAGCACGTCGTTCATCGGCTTGCCCAGGCGCGAAATGCCTTTTTCAATCATACGGGCCGAGGGCGTGTTGGTCTGTTGGCACAATTTGGTGGCCGAGTCGATCTTGCCTTCGGTGATGTAGTCTTTGATGCGGTCCATGAACGACTTGTCCTCTTTTGAGGCCCGGTTGATGACAATCATGCGCTCGATGAAGATATAGACGGCGATAATCGAAAGGATCAGAAGCGGAATCATGATGTAGGGACCGCCTGCTTGTGCCAGTTCCCACAACGACTTGCTGGTGACGGTTTCGGCTTCGGCCTCCATGTTTTGCATGGTGGTGTCGGCGGTTGCCGCAAGCGCGGCATTTTGTACTTGGAGTAAAATGTTGGCCAGAATCATTACTTAGAATTTAGTTGTTGTTTGTATTGCTGAATTGTTTGGTTTAGTCCCAGATAAAGTGCGTCCGAAATCAGCGCGTGGCCGATCGACACCTCGGCGATGTCGGGGATGCGTTGGTGGAAGTAGGCCAGGTTGTCCAGACTCAGGTCGTGTCCGGCATTGACCTCGAGCCCTGCCTGGCGTGCGATGGCGGTGGCGCTTACGAAGTCGGCCACGGCCCGTTCGCGGTTCTGCCCGTATTGCGAGGCGTAGGGCTCGGTGTAGAGCTCGATGCGGTCGGTGCCGGTTTCAGCCGCCTTGCGGATGATGTTCGCTTCGGTGCCGGTGAAGATTGAGGTGCGGATGCCTTTGGCCCGAAATGTCTTGACGATTTCGCACAAAAAGTCGAAATGCCGGATGGTGTCCCAGCCTGCGTTCGAAGTCAGCGCCTCGGGCGGGTCGGGCACGAGGGTGACTTGCGTGGGGCAGACCTCGCACACCAGATCGACAAACGAGGGGCAGGGGTAGCCTTCGATGTTGAATTCCTTGGTCAGTACGGCCTTGAGGTCGCGGACGTCCTGATAGCGTATATGGCGCTCGTCGGGACGGGGGTGTACGGTGATGCCGTCGGCTCCAAAACGTTCGCAGTCAAGGGCCACTTTCACTACATTGGGGACATTGCCTCCGCGGGCATTGCGGATGGTGGCCACTTTGTTGATATTTACGCTTAAGGTTGTCATTAGTTGCCGAAAAATGATTACATTTGCAAAAAAAATCAAGCAAAGGTAACGATTTCTCGCTGATTTTCGCGCATGCGAAGGGTAAATTTATGAACAATAGCGAATTGCTTGCCTCCAATACAGATTCGAAATGAAAGTAGCCGTCTTAGGAAGTGTGCATAAAAAAGGCTTTGCCGACGCTTGTCGCGAGTTGATCGCCGCATTGTCGGGCAAGAAGGTGCAAATGGTGTTTGAAACCGGCGTCGCCGAATTTCTGCAAGCCAACCAGGTGGAGTTGCCCGCCAATGCCGGGCGTCTGCAAATCGGTGGCGACTGGCAGGCCGACATGGCCTTCAGCCTCGGTGGCGACGGCACATGTCTGAAAACCGCCGATGCGGTGGGGGCGCGCGGAATTCCTATTTTGGGCATTAACCTCGGGCACTTGGGCTTTATGGTCGATGTGCGCGGCGACGAAATCACTTCGGCCATCGATGAGGTGTTTGCCAATGGTTTCCAAACCGAGGAGCGCAGTGGGCTGAGCCTCGAACGCCGGGTGGAGAACGGCACCGAGTGGATTGGCAACGCCCTCAACGAGGTGGCCTTGCTCAAGGCCGAGTCTTCGTCGATGATCAAGGTGCATACGGTGGTCGATGGCGAGTATCTCTGCACCTATCGGGCCGACGGCCTGATTGTCGCCACGCCCACCGGCTCGACCGGCTATTCGATGAGCGTGGGCTCGTCGATCATGGCGCCCCAAAACAAAAGCCTGATTTTGGCTCCGGTGGCTCCGCACAGCCTGAACCAGCGCCCGCTCGTAATTCCCGACGACTGGAACATCGCCCTCGAGGTCGAAAGCCGCAATGACACCTTTTTGGTGTCGCTCGACGGCCGCTGCCGCGAGATGTCGGTCAACGAGCGGCTGGTTGTCACCAAGGCGCCGTATTCCATTTTTGTGGCCAAACGCCGCGGACACACCTATTTCCAGACCCTGCGCGACAAACTCATGTGGGGAGTTGACATCCGAACCTCCAAATAACGCCCATGCCTGCCACCACATCCACCCCCAATCCGTCGGTCATTTTGGGTATCGACCCCGGCACCAATCTGATGGGCTACGGCCTGCTCAAGATTGTAAACCGCAAGCCCGAGCTGTTGGCGATGGGCGTGTTGGATTTGCGCAAGGTGGAGTCGCATTACGAAAAGCTCGACCGGATCTTCCGCCGGGTCTTGTCGCTGGTGGACGAGTTTCATCCCGAAGTGCTGTCGATTGAGTCGCCGTTTTTCGGCAAAAGTGTGCAGTCGATGCTGAAACTGGGGCGCGCACAGGGCGTGGCCATGGCCGCGGCGGTCTATCGCAACCTGCCGGTACACGAGTACGCCCCGCTCAAAGTCAAAATGGCGATTACCGGCAACGGGCAGGCCTCCAAAGAGCAGGTGGCTGCCATGCTGCAACGCATCCTCAAAATTCCCGACGACCAGATGCTGCCCCAAATGGACGCCACCGACGCCGTCGGCCTGGCCTACTGCCATTTTCTGCAGATGGGCCGTCCCGTCTCCGAAAAACCCTTCAAATCCTGGAAGGACTTTGTCGAAAAGAACGCCGGCCGGGTCAGATAAAAAAATCGGCACCCGCAGGGATGCCGATTATATGGAAACGTGTAACCCTTCCGATGCTTACTCTTCGGGTTGCATGTTGGTATAGACGTTTTGGACGTCTTCGTCCTCTTCGATGCGTTCCACCAGTTTTTGGATGGATTCGCGCTGCTCGGGAGTCACTTCCTTGTAGTTGTTGGGCACGCGTTCGAATTCGGCGCTGTTGATGTCAAATCCGTTGTCTTCGAGGTATTTCTGAATCTCGGCGTTCGAGGCGAAATCGCCGTAGAAGATGATGTTGCCTTCGTCGTCTTTTTCCAGTTCCTCAACACCGAAATCAATCAGTTCCAACTCCAGGTCTTCGAGCGACACGTCGGGTTTGGCCACAATCGAGTACACGCACTTGTGGTCGAACAAAAACTCGAGGCTGCCGGTCGAACCCAGGCTGCCGCCGAATTTCGAGAAATAGCTGCGCACGTTGGAGTAGGTACGCATGTTGTTGTCGGTAGCGGCCTCAACAAAGATGGCCACACCGTGCGGGCCGTATCCTTCGTAGTTGATTTCCTTGTAGTTGCCTTCGTCTTTCGAAAAGGCCTTTTTGATGGCACGTTCCACGTTTTCCTTCGGCATGTTTTCCTTTTTGGCCTGTTGCATCAGCATACGTAGACGCGGGTTGCCCGTCGGATCGCTGCCGCCGTCGCGGACGGCGATGGTGATTTGTTTGCCTAACTTGGTGAACACGCGGGCCATGTTGCCCCAGCGTTTCAACTTGGTTGCTTTACGGTATTCAAATGCTCTTCCCATATTGTTGTATGATTTAAATTATTTCGAATCGGTTTAGCGGATGCTGGCTCCCAATTTGGTTTCGAAGGCCTTGATCAGGCGCGACATCAGTTGGTCGATATGCTTGTCTTCCAATGTCTTTTCGGTATCCTGGATGGTGAAGCTGACGGCATAGGATTTTTTGCCGGCGGGCAGGTTCTTGCCTTCGTACACGTCGAACAGCACCACTTTCTTGAGCAGTTTGCGGTCGGTGTCGTAGGCCGTTTGTTCCACCTGCTCGAACGACACGTTCTTGTCGAGCAACAGGGCCAGGTCGCGTTTTACGGCCGGGAATTTCGGAATGTCGGTGAACAGGATCTGGTGGGCGCCGATGGTCTTGAGCACCTGTTTCCATTCGATGTCGGCGTAGAAGACTTCGGTTTCGATATCGAAGGCTTTGAGCAGCTTGGTGCTCACGCTGCCCAGCGTGGCCAGCGTTTTTCCGTTCTTTTTGAGCGTGATGCGGATGGCCTGACGGAAGATGTCGGCCTCGCAAGCCTCGGTCGTGCAGGCATCGGCCGGAATTCCCAGACGGGTCAGGCAGTTGATGACCTGGGCTTTCAGATCAAAGAAGGTATGCGCGCGTTCGGCATCCGTCCAGATGTTGGCGTTGCCGCTGCCAGCCAGCCATAAGGCCAGGTGCGTTTCTTCGCTGTAGGCGGCCAGCGGCTTTTCGGCCGAGGCCTTGTCGGCGTTGTAGTGGTAGCAGGCGCCGAATTCGTAGAAACGCAGGTCGGTCTGCTTGCGGTTGAGGTTGCGGGCGATGCTTTCCAAACCTCCGAAAAGCAGCGTCTGGCGCATTACGCTCAAATCGCTGCCCAGCGGGTTCATGATGCGTACGGCCTGCGCTTCGGGATAGGATTGCAGGTTGCTGTAGTACGACACCTTGGTGAGCGAGTTGTTGAGGATTTCGTTGAATCCGGCACCCGTCAGGTGATTCGACAGCAGGTCCTGCAAACGGGTGCTGTCGGGTTTGTTGGCGTAGCTGATCGAACTGCGGACATGGTCGCTCAGCGGCACTTGGTTGTATCCGTACACGCGGAGGATGTCTTCGATGACATCCACGTCGCGTTGCACATCGACACGGTAGGGCGGTACCAGCAGCACCAGTCCTTCGGCCGTTTCGCTTTGGATTTCCATCTCGAGGCCCGTCACGATGCGTTTTACCGTTTCGGGAGCGATTTCGATGCCGGTCAGGCGGTTGATCTTGTCGTAGCTGACGGCCACTTCGAAATGCGGAACGGGCGAGGGGTAGAGGTCGGTCACCTCGCTCGAGATTTCGCCGCCGGCGACTTCTTTGACGAGCAAGGCGGCACGTTTGAGCGCATATACCGTCAGGTTGGGGTCGCAACCGCGCTCGTAACGGAACGAGGCGTCGGTGTTGAGGCCGTGGCGACGGGCCGTCTTGCGGATGCTGACGGGGTCGAAGTAGGCGCTTTCGATGAAGACCTTGGTGGTCGATTCGGTAACGCCAGAGTCCAAGCCGCCGAACACGCCGGCCATGCACATGCCGCCTTCGGCGTTGCAAATCATCAGGTCTTCGGCCGAGAGTTTGCGCTCCACGCCGTCGAGCGTGACAAAGGGCGTGCCTTCGGGCAGCGTCTTGACAATGATCCGGTCGCCGGCGATTTTGTCGCCGTCGAAGGCGTGCAGGGGTTGTCCCAACTCGTTGATGATGAAGTTGGTGACATCGACGATGTTGTTGATGGGGCGTTGGCCGATGGCCAGCAGGCGGTTTTTGAGCCAGTCGGGCGATTCCTTGACGGTGACACCGCTGAGGGTGACGCCGCTATAGCGCAGGCAGCGTTTGAAGTCGGCCACCTGT
>JAGCZK010000174.1 GCA_017960065.1 Paludibacteraceae bacterium | reverse complement strand
TATACCGAAGGCTACATCGAACAAATGTTACGTTACGACAAACAATACGGAAAAGAATAACACACCATCGCTATGAACATCTCGTTTTCAATCAATTATCACACCAATTGGGGGCAATGGCTCTGCGTTTCGGGCTCGCTCGACCAGTTGGGCGGCTCCATCGCCTCACAGGCCTTGCAGATGGAATACCAGGGCGACGGTTGGTGGCGCGCCTCGATCGACCTGCCGCGCGGCTGCGCCTTCCAATACCGCTACTGCGTATGCTCGGCCGAAGGCGTGCTGGTCAACGAATGGGGCCCCGACCGTCGGGCCGACCTCAGCCGAGTGAGCGCCTCTTCGTGCCGCTTCGACGACTGCTGGCGGGCCTCCGACGACGAAAAGATTTTCTTTACCGAAACCTTTACGCGCGGTTTGCTGGCCCATACCGTCAAAGACAAACAAAAGCGGGCGGCCTACTATACCACCACCCTTCGGTTCCAACTCAACGCCGCCCGTATCGGCGACGGCCTGTGTTTCGCCATCTTGGGCAACATCCCCGAACTCGGCAATTGGGAAACGGGCGAAGCGGTCGTTCTCTCCGACCACGACTTTCCGCTATGGTCGGTCAGCATTGACGCCGGCCGCCTGCCCGAAGAAATCGAGTACAAATACGTGCTGTACGATGCCCATAAGCATGCGGTCATCTCGTGGGAAAAAGGCGGAAACCGCCGCCTGCGGCCCTACCTGCACGACGGCGACCTCTACGTCCGCACCGACGAGTACTACCGCTACGACCTGCCCGACTGGAAGGCGGCCGGCGTGAGTGTCCCGGTTTTCTCGCTACGCAGCCGCAAATCGTTCGGTATCGGCGAATTCACCGACATTCCGGCCTTTGCCGACTGGGCGAAGGCTGCCGGGCTGAAAGTGATCCAAACCCTGCCCATCAACGACACGACCCGCAACCACAACAATTCGGACGCCTATCCGTACACGGCCATCACCGTAACGGCCCTGCACCCGATGTACATCAACCCGCTGCAAATGGGCAAGCTCGAGGATGCGGCCCTCATGAAGGACTTCGTGCAAAAGGCCGCCGCGTTGAACGAAGCCGAAGATGTGTTGTACGGCAAGGTACACGACCTGAAAATGAAGTATTTCAAGGCCATCTACAAGCAAAACGGCGCCGAAACGCTCCAGAGCCCCGACTTTGTTCGCTTTGTGGAGGAAAACGACTGGCTGCTGCCCTACGCGGCCTTCTGCTACCTGCGCGACAAGTACAAAACGGCCGACTACAGCCGTTGGGAGGGCTTTGCCAACTACCACAAGTCGATGCTCGAAAAACTGCAGGCCGACAGCACGGTACGCAAACAGCTGTACTTCCACATCTACCTGCAGTACCACGCACACCTGCAACTGCTGGCCGCGAGCCGCTATGTGAGCCGCCAGGGGCTGATTCTCAAAGGCGACATTCCCATCGGCATCAGCCGCGAAAGTGTCGAGGCCTGGACCGAACCGGCCCTGTTCCACCTCGACCGTCAGGCGGGCGCACCGCCAGATCCGTTCTCCGAAGTGGGCCAGAACTGGGGGTTCCCGACCTACAACTGGGACAGCATGCGCCAGGACAATTTTGCCTGGTGGAAAAAGCGGCTGACGCGCATGGCCCAATACTTTCAGGCCTTCCGGATCGACCATGTGCTGGGCTTCTTCCGCATCTGGAACCTGCCGATGAAGGACCTGACCGGCCTGTTGGGCCAATTCGACCCGGCACTGCCCATGGACGAAAACGAAATCCGCAGTTACGGCATTGATTTTGAGATGCACCGGATGTCGCACCCGTACATCCGCCAATACATGCTCGACGAACTGTTTGGCGAGCAGGCCGACCGCATCGCCTCCGACTTTTTCGAACTGGTGCTTCCGGGTGTCTATCGCTTCAAGGAGCCCTACAATACGCAGCGCAAGCTCAACGCCTGCTATGCGGCCAAGGCCAAGGTGTTTGAGGGCGAAGACGGCCGTGCGCTCTACGAGCGCCTGATGAAGCTGCACTGCGAGGTGCTGTTTCTCGAAGACTTGTCGCAACCCGGCAAGTACCACCCGCGCATCGGCCTGCAGAACACCCGTTCGTTCAAGGACTTGGATCCGCAGGTGCAGGAAGCGGTCAACCGGCTCTACACGCACTTCCACTACAGCCGCCACAACGAATTCTGGCGCGTCGGAGCCATGCGCCGGCTGTCGGCCATCATTCACGCCACCCGCATGCTGCCCTGTGCCGAAGATTTGGGCATGATTCCGGATTGCGTGCCGCAAGTGATGCACGACACACACATTCTGAGCCTCGAAATCGACCGGATTTCGAAAAAGGCGGAATACGAGTTTATGCAAACGGAGCAAGTGCCCTACCTGTCGGTATGCACGTCATCGACGCACGACATGAACCCCATCCGCAACTGGTGGGCCGAAGACACCCAGCGCAGTGCCCGCTACTACCGCAACGCTTTGGGCGAACAGGGCGAACCGCCCGCCACGGCCGAAGCCTGGCTGTGTCAGAAAATCCTGTACCGCCTGCTGGACGCCCCTTCGATGCTGACCATCATCCCCCTGCAAGACTGGATGTCGATCGACGGCAAGCTGCGCAGGGCCAACCCCGAGGGCGAACGCATCAACGACCCGGCTTGGGGAGGCTACTGGAAATACCGCATGCACCTGAACATCGAAGAACTGGCGGCTGCAAAAGACCTCTGCCGCCGCATTCAGGACATGGTGCACGACACAAAAAGAGACGTTTCGTTGTAACGGAACGTCTCTGAATCCAAGCCCTGAAAGGGCTTAGATTTTAAACCCTTGGCGCAAGACGGCCGCTTTGAGCGCTTGCGAGAAATGTTCGTTGTTTTCGCGGGTGTATCGGATGTCGGTGAAGACTTGCGCCAAGGTTTTTTTGTGGTTTTCGCGCACAAAGGCCTGGTTGGCCTCGAGTGCCTCTTTGGCGGCATACAGGGCCTTGACGTCTTGTTGGAGATTGTAAGTTTCGGCATGCACCACCGCTTCGAGCGGCAAACGCTCGCACTGCCCGGG